>JAEUHV010000578.1 GCA_016794485.1 Planctomycetota bacterium | reverse complement strand
AGTGCCGCGGCACCGACGAACTCCGGGCCCGGCGACACGTCGAGCAGCGACCAGTTCGCCGGATCCTCGCGGCCATCGTGGCAGGCGAGGAACTTCGGCTCCTCGCACAGGCTGACGTCGAAGCTGTCGAGCGGCATCGACAGCCCTTCGCCGAGCGCCTTGATGTAGGCCTCCTTGCGCGTCCAGCAGCGGTAGAACGCCAGCTCGCGCGCCTCGCCCTGCAGCGCGTCCAGCGCCGCGAACTCGGTGGTCGAGAAGTGCTTGCGGGCGATCTCGGTCAGGCTCTCGAGGTGCCGGACCTTCTCGAGATCGAGCCCCAGCTCGATCGCGGCGATGCCGACGACGGCGAGCTTGCCGCTGTGCGACAGGTTGAAGAACGGCCCCTTGCCGGACACGTACGGCTTGCCGCGTGGTCCCTGCGCGAACTGCACTGCGGTCGGATCCTCGTCCATGTAGCCCGCCAGGATCGTGCGCAGGGCGCCGTGCCCGATCTGGTAGCGGCGGCGATGGTCGGCGAAGTGGAAGCGCGACAGCCGGAGCTGTTCAGCCGCGTTCAACAGCGCCCCCCAGCGCTCCGGATCGCCGTGCAACGGAACCACCCACACGTGCAGTTCGTCGGGACGCAGGGGCTCGCGGCCTGGCGTGGCCGGGGCGAACGAAGGATGGAGGCGGACTTCGTCCATGTCGTGGTGACGGGGAGCAGACTACCCGAGCCGCTGCCGACGCAAAGCCTGCGGTCGCGGAATGTCGCAGGGCGGGATCACGGCAGCGTGCGCGCGAACGGCATGGCGAGACAACCGTCGCCGCCGACGAGCGACCACGCCGGCACCGCGGCCCACGCGTAGCGCACGTGCCGCGGCTGCTCGACCCCGGCCGCGCGCACGACGACCTTGCCATCGACGACGCGCGCCACGGCCGCGACGAACCGGCCGTCGGCGCCCGCCAGCTCGAACCCGGCCCCGTCGTTGGCGAGCTGTACGCCGGCAGGCGCGTCGAACGTGAGCACGACCGCGTCCTGGTCGCGCGCCACGACCGCCACGACCGGCCCGCGATGCGGCACGGCCTCGCCGTAGTGGCCGGCGCGCGCCAGCGCCGCGAGCCGCTGCCCGACCGGCTGCTTGTGCGTCGGATGGATGTCCTTCGCGTCGCCGCAGTCGAGCGTCACCGCCATCCCGGTGTCCGGCAGCGCCAACGCCGCGGCCTGCGCCGCCCTGAGCTCCGCGGTGAGAGACTCACCGGCCGGGCCGTACTCGTAGGGTGCGATCTGCACGAAGTAGAACGGCAACGGCACGCCGAACGCCCGGCGCCAGTCCGCGATCATCGCCGGGAACAGCTTCGCGTACTGCTCGGCGCGGTTGCGGTTCGACTCGCCCTGGTACCAGATCGCGCCGGTGAACGGGAACGGCACCAACGGAGCGATCATGCCGTGCCACAGCCGCGCCGGTTCGTTCGGGTTGCCGCGCGACGGCCAGCGCGGCAGCGACGCGAGCGGGGCCACGAGCCGCCGGTGCCACGTTCCGGCCAGCGGCAGGGACTGCTCGCCGGCGACGAGGCGCAGCGCCGCAGCCGCCCCGGTGAAACCGCCCTCACCGCCCGTGTCGACGACCCGCACGCGCAGTTCGACGGCCGGCAGCGCGGTCCAGGCGGCGGGAACCGGATAGTGCCGCGGCGTGCTCCAGGCGCCTTCGTCGTCGCTGCCGCCGAGCCGCTGCTCGCCCCACCACACCACGTCCATGTCGTCGATCGGGCCCAGTTCGAGCACGAGTTCGCGGCCACGCAGCGCGTCCGGCAGTTCGATGCGGCGGCGGTATTCGACCGCACCGTCGAACTGGCCGAGACCGGTCGCCGAGAAGGCACCCGGCAATTCGACGTCTTCTGCCGGCGCCACCGACGCCGCGGCTTCGACTGCGGACCAGAACTGCTGCCGGCGCTGCTCGCGCGCCGGCGAGGTACCGGCGGCAGCGAGTGCGCCGGCGAACTCGGGGAACGCGGCCAGCCCCTGCGGACTCGCCCAGGCCTCGCACACCGTGCCGCCCCACGCGCTCACCACGACGCCGAGGGGTCCCTTGCCGGACTGCACGAGGTCGCGCGCGAAGAAGTACGCCGTCGCCGAGAACGCCCCCGCGTTCTCGGGCGTGCACACGACCCACTGGCCCTCGACGTCGTCGGCCGGCGCTTCGGCCGCGTTCTTGGCGACCGTGAAGAACCGCAGCGTGGGATGGTCCGCAGCGGCGACTTCGCGCTGCCAGTCGCGCACGCCGCCACTCCAGCCGTGCTTGCCGAGTTCCATCTCCATGTTCGACTGGCCCGACGCGAGCCACACGTCGCCGACCAGCACATCGCGGCAGGTCCGCCGCTGCTCGCCGCACTCGCTCGTGAACGTGAACGGCCCGCCGCGGTCCGGCGTCGGCAACGCGCACGTCCACCTGCCATCGGCAGCGATGCGGGCCTCCGCGCGCGCGCCCCATGCGCCCGCAACGGTGACCAGTGCACCCGCCGGCCCGAAGCCGCGCACCGGCACGGTCGCCTTCGCCGGCAACACCATGTGGTCGCCGAACAGCCGCTGCAGCGCGAACTCGCGCGGCGGCAGCTCGCTCCAGCGCGCGACCCGGCCGTCGGCGCCACACGCGAACACCGCACCGTCCGCAGCGCGCGCGACGGCGTGGAAGCCGACATCGCCCACGATCTGCCAGGTGCGGCCGTGGTCGACCGAGACACTGGTCCCGTGCGAGCCGACGGCGAGCAGGCGACGGTCGTCGAGCCACACCGCCGCCGAACGGAAGCCGCCGGCACCGTCGGAGGCCGCGCGCCACACGCCGCCGTCGTCGCCGAAGGCCGCAGTGCCTGCCACGACCGTGGGCGCGGCGTAGTCACCGCCGACCACACATGCGCCGCGCTGCGCCAGGGCGAGCCCGAACGCCCCCTTCGACGCCGCCCCTGCTTGCAGCGGCAGGTCGACCACAGACCAGTCGCCACCGTGGCCGGCCAACAACCGCGCGCGCGCACCGCCACCGGTCGCGATCCAGAACGTGGGCTCGGCCCCGTCGTCGCGCCCGGCAGCGACAC
>JAEUHV010000540.1 GCA_016794485.1 Planctomycetota bacterium | reverse complement strand
ACCAACACGGCAGTGAAGGGAGGTGGTGGCGGCGGCGGCCGCGGCATGAACATGGCGTCGAACGGCGCGCTGCTCGGTTCTTCAGCGGGGGGCGCCACTTCGCCGGCCGGAACCGGCACGGGCGGCGGCGCGTTTTCGCTGGGCGCCGGCGGGCTCGGCGTTGGCGGGGGCGGCAACGGTGGGGCCGGCGGTGGCGCTGCCTCGGCCGGCACAGCCGGGTCGTCGTCGACGACCGGGACCGCGGGCGGGGCCGGAGGCAGTGCGGCCGCCGCGATCAGCTATCTGCCTGCAGCGGGTTCGCCGGTTGTGGAGTCGGGTGGTGCGAACATCCTGGGCTCCACGGTCAGCGAGGCGTCCTGATGCTCGTCGGCAACCACTACCTGAAGGATGCGCAGATCCAGGCGCTGCGTCCGCGCGTGACCTTCACGCCCGCAAACATCTGGAAGGTCGAGCGCGCCGACGGGGTGGTCAGCCGGTTCGCGTCGCACGACAAGTGGCTGACGTTCCAGCGCGAGCAGTACCAGCCGATGGGCCCGACCGCCTCCGACCTCGAGCAAAGCGAGGCCGGCGGCGAGTCCGACTTCGAGATGGTCGGGTTCCTCAGCGCCGAGACGATCCTGGCGGCCGACATCCACGCGGGCCGCTACGAAGGCTGCAAGGTCACGCACCACGTCGTCGACTGGATGCGACCCTGGATGTGGTTCCGAAAGCACGTCTGGTGGGTGAAGGAGATCAACGAGAACGGCGGCTTGTTCCAGGCGCAGGTGCAGGGCGTCGATCGCTTCCTGACGATCCCGGTCGGCCGGGTCTACGAACGGGAGTGCGACAAGACATTTGGGTCGGGCGAGTGCGGCGCGACGCCGCGCGTGCTGTTCGGCGCGGTCGTCGAGGCGGTTGCGTCGTCGGGCTCGACGATCCTGGGCTTGCCGCACCACACCATGGCCATGCGCTTCACGAACGCGTCGTGGGCTTGGTCGCCAGCGATCCGCGACGGACTTCTCACGATGGGGCGAGTCGTCTGGACTTCGGGCCCGAACAAGGGCACGACGCAGGACATCGCCGAGCACATCGGGCGCGAGGTTGCGCTCGACGCCGAGGCTCCGTTCCCGATCAAGGCCGGCGACACGGCTGCCATCTACAGCGGTTGCGATGGCTCCGCGTCGATGTGCGAGTTCGACTACGCGAACAAGCTCACCTTCGGCGGCCAGGAGTTCATGCCGTCGACCGAGGACCTCTACCGGAAGCCGGCGGAGACTTGATGCCGACCGCTCACGAGTTCGCCGCGGCGGCCGAGCGCATGTGCGGTGTGCGCTGGCGCCGGCACGGACGCGATCCGGCTTTCGGGCTCGACTGCGCAGGGATCGCGGTCGCGGCGCTCGCGGCGATCGGGATCACGGCACAGGACTCGCGCGACTACGACGCCGGCATGCCGCCGCCCGAGTTGTTGTGGCGGTTGTGCCGCGAGAACGGCGAGGAAGTGCCGTGGACGGATCAGGGCGAAGGCCGCGTTGCACTGTGCCGCTGGTCGAACGGTGACGATCCCCGCCATCTGGTCGTGATGCTGGCGCGGCGCCGCATCGCGCATGTCGACGCATCGCTGCGTCGCGTCACAGTCGTGCCAGCCGGATGGCTCGACAGCAGGCTTGTCGCCGTGTTCCGGGCGCGCGGCGTGGAGTACGCGGAGCCATGGTGACGGTTGCGTTTGGCGTTGCGGTTGCGGCGTCTGGTGGCACTGCGGCTGGACTGGGAATCGCCACGTACGCCGCGATCGCGGCGGGTGGGTTGCTGGCCGCGTACATCGACCAGACCCAGGTCTATCCCGCGCTCTTCGGCAAGAAGAACCCTCGCCCAGACGCGATCGAGGGCTTCCAGCTCTCGACGACCGATCCGGGTGCGCCGCGGTGGCAGGTCTTTGGAACGCGCGCGTGGGTGCCGTGCCACTACCTCTGGTCGCTCAACGTCCGGGAGGAGGTGTCCGGCAACGGCCAGACCGGCAAGGGTGGCCGCCCATTCACCCAAACCATGCGGGCGGATGTTGGCCTCGCGCTGTGCGACGGACCGATCGCGTCGATCGACACGCTGTCCGCGAACGAGCGACCGCTTTGGTCGCGTCAGTTCAACCGGGTGGTCGTCGAAGATCACCGGTGGGCGATCACGGCCGATGTGCCGAACGGGACGATCCGGATCGAGGCTACCGACGCGGACGTCACGGACTTCGCCGGCATCTTCGATGCGGGGTCGCCTGCAGTTGCTGAGGATGGCAACCTGGTTCGTCTCGAGCGCGTTTCGCCCACGGGGCTCGCTGGCTACTACCGCGTCGCCGGCGTCGCGGCGCACACGAGCGCTGCCCGGTCGGTGATCGCGATGCGGCCGCTGCGCAGCCAGCCGCTGGTGGGCGGAACCGCCGGTTCGACATTCGAGCCCGCGGCGCTGCGCCGCATCGACCAGGGGGCGGCGTCCGAGACCTGGGTGGTCAACGGATTCGGCAGCTCGATCGTCCTGCGGCGGCCCGCCAACGATCCGGCCATCCCTGGGCTGCCGAACCAGAACGAGCAGCTGCTGCAGAAGATCTGGATCGTTGGCGGCGTCTACCGTCTCGACGGCTTCGCGCCGAGCGGCATCAACGGGCTCTACCGGCTCGCCTCCCGCACGAGCTATCCGACCACGGTCGGCGGCACCGGCAACCCGGCCCAGGACTACCAGCTGACCTTCGAGCCGATGGAGTCCCAGCCGACAGGAACCGCAACCGGAGCGGGCACATCCACGAACCCAGGCATCATCACGCGCGACGAGGCCTCCGGCCCGATCGGCACGCAGGGGCGCGGCTTCGTGTTCGCCGACTCGCAGCAGGAGTTCGCGACCTACCCCGGCACTCTCGACCAGCTGCAGGACCCGACCCTTGCCGCGCTCGAGCCCAGCGCGTCAGCGCACCGTGGCATCGCGCATGTCTCGCTGAAGGACTGGAACCTCGGGCCGCATGGCAACACGTTCCCGAACGTGCTCGGCTTGGCGCGCGCCAGGAGCGGCGAGACCGTCGCGCAGGCGCTCGGACGCATCTTCCGGCGCGCCGGGCCCGAAGGGCACGTCGACACGAGCAAGCTGCGCGGCAAGGTGCTGCTCGGCTACGCGATCCCTGGCAGCATGGCGAGCGGACAGGCGATGCAGCCCCTACTGGTCATGCACGGCATCGGCATGCAGGACCGGGGCGGCGTCCTCACGTTCCTTGACGAGCGCGACTTCCCGGTCGTGTCGGTTCCGACGCGCCACCTCAACGCGCGGCCACTCGGCGAGCAGACCAACTCGGAGGGCTTCATCGCGAACCGGGTCGACGAGGCGGATCTGCCCGAACGCGTCCTGATGCAGTACGTGGACCCGGCCGAAGGCGCGAACGAAGCCGACGGCGCGGGCCGGCGATCGCCAGGCAGCCCCGACCGCGGCGGTCGCGACACCCTGCTGGTCAACCTGCGGCCGCTCGTCGTCTGGGGCTACGAGGTGAAGCGACGCTCGCGCGAGATCCTGCGGCGTGCGCGCCTCGAAACGCACCGTGGCCAGATCCGGCTTTCGCCGGGCTACATGGACGTGCTGGCCGGACACTGCCTGACGTTCCGGTCGAACAACCGGCACGAGGAGGTCCTGCCGGCCAGCGCGACGATCGCGCACGACACGCAGCTGCGCGACATCCTGCCTGAGTCCGTTGCGGTGTGGGTCCGGTTCAGTGGTGGCCAGGTCGCGACGCTCGTCGACGACGGTGCGGGCAAGCTCGAGGGCTTCCCGGCCGGCATCACCGCGTCGGTCAACACGGTCAACTACACAACGGGCCGCGTCGAGCTGCTTTGCAGCGAGGCCCTCGATACCGGCCATCCGCCACGGCTTCTCTACCGCTACGAGAAGCTCTGGTTGGTGCGCGCGAACAAGGCGACGCTCGCGGGCCACGACTTCGCCGTCTCGTGCGACGTGGTCAAGACCACGACCGACAACCCGCTTCCGCCAGTGCCGCGCGATCGACGGCCGGGCCTTGGCGGTGCGATCGGCTCGGAGGTGCCGGCCTACCGGACCGCCGTCGTTGACGTGCCGCCCATGGTGTACGGCCCTCGATCGGTCTGGTTCTTCGTCGGGGCGTCGCCGGAGTCGGGGTCGACGTGGCGCGGCGCCCAGGTCTACCAGTCGCCGAACGGCGTCGACCGCTGGACCATGGCGGGCTACCTGCAGCAGCCGACACCGATCGGGACTGTCCCGGCGAACAACCTGCCGGACTCGCTTTCCGGCGGGACACCGAGCGTCATCGACTGGGCCACCGAGCTCGAGATCGACCTGCCCGGCGGCGAGGAGCTGGACGACGCGACGACCGACATGATCGCGCTGGGCCAGAACTGGCTGCTCATCGGCGACGAGATCATCGGGTTCCACGAGGCCGAGTCCGCCGGCGGCACCCTCTGGACTCTGCGAGGACTGGTCCGCGGCCTGCGCCAGACGTTCCATGCGATCGACTCGCACGCTGACGGCGAACGTGTTGTGCTGCTGACCGGGATCGGCGGGACGCACGGCCTGTTCATCGAGCCGCCGGGCGGCGCCGCCGCGGCGAACCGGACCTACCACCTGCGCGTCGTGCCGGCCGGTGGGTCGATCGACCTGGTCCCGACGATCTCGCAGATCGTCCGGGGCAAATCGATGCTTCCGGCTCCGCCGCAGGTCGAGCAGGGCATGCTGACACAGGAAGGTTCGGACCTGGTGTTGTCGGGGTGGCGCCCCCGATCGCTCGACCAGACGACCCTGTTCGGACCGTCCCCACTGCAGGAGGCCGAGCGCTACCGGGTGGTGGCGTTCGACATCCTGACCGCTTTCACCCTGCTGGGCAGCATGACGCTTGAGCAGGCCATCACGGCGACCGCCAAGAAGGTCTGGCACGTCGGCGGGCCCCAGATGGGCACGCCCCTGGCCCGGCGTTCGATCAACTACCTGCAGGCCGACATGATCGCCCACGGGTTCATCGTGGGGCTGACCCCGGTCGGCTTCGTGGTCTACCAGGTGGGGGACGCGGGCCTGTCCGAGCGCAGCGACGTGGTGTTCGCGACGCCCGTGTGAGCCTTTCGGGTTCGCCAATCCGGGGAGTCGTCCTCCTACGACGGTCGCATGGCCGACCCTGTCCTTGGACTTGCCGAACTGCTCGAGGGTGACGCACTGGGCTACCTGCGGCAGAACGACCGCAACCTGATCGTCGCGCGCCTCGCGATCGACTGCAGGATCGCGAGCAACAACCTGACCGCGCCGCCGTCGGCTGCCAGGGGCAACGCCTACATCCTGGGCGGGGCAGGCACTGGTCTCTGGTCGGGCAAGGCAGCCGGAACAATCGCCCTCGCCCTCTCGGACAACCCGACATCGGCGTCCGGATGGTACTTCTACACGCCGCAGCAGGGCCATCGTGCCTGGCTGATGGCCGGCACCGCGCCGACCGGGCACATCGTGTTCGACGGGACCAACTGGGTGGCCGTCTGACGTGACCGCCCTCCCGCCACACATCGCCGAAGAGGTGGTCGCGCCGGAGGCCGTGCGCGACGACGGCTCGGTTCCGTTCGTTGCGCCGCAGTCCGGCGTCGCTCCGACGGCCCCGGCGCACCTCGCGACCAAGCAGTATGTCGACGACGAGGTCGCTGGAGTTGGCGGCGGTTCTCCGAGCGGATCGGCCGGCGGCGACCTCGGCGGGACGTACCCGAATCCCAACGTGGTTCGCGCCCGCGGGCTTCGCGAGACCGCGGGCCCCACGACCCTCGAAATGGGGGCGGTTGCCGATGGCCAGTACCTGAAGCGCGTCGGCTCGAACATCGTCGGCGCAACCGTCGCGGGCGGGCCCGGCGTCGGGGCTGTGATCGTGTCGAAGGACGCGGCGCCGGTCAGCGAGCAGCCCGAGATCAACTTCATCGGCGACGGGGTCGAGATCGACGTCGTGGACGACGCGACGAACAACCGGGCCGACATCACCCTGCGAGTCCACTCCTACTTCCCTTCCGGCTGGTGACACGATGCCCAAGAGCACGACCTTCTCGAACGACCTGATCGCCCTGATCTTCAACGCGGCAGCGATCGCCAACCTGGCGGACAACGCCGGATCGTCGCCCGCAACGAACCTCTACGTCTCGCTGCACACCGCGAGCCCTGGCGTCGGCGGGTCGCAGCTGACCAACGAGGCTGCCTACACCAACTACGCGCGCGTCGCGGTCACGCGCACGGCGGGCGGCTGGACCGTGTCGGGTGGTGTCGCGTCGAACGTGGGCCTGATCCAGTTCCCGCAGTGCGGCGTCACCGGCGCGACCATCACGCACGTCGCGATCGGCACCGCCTCGTCTGGCGCCGGCAAGGTCTTGTACCAGGGAGCGCTCAACTCCTCGCTCGCGGTCGCGAACCTGATCCAGCCGCAGTTCGCCGCGGCCGCCCTGACCGCGACGGAGTCCTGAGACCATGCGGCTCCAGTGCAAGGCGTGCGGCGCAGCCGCTCGGGTTGAGGCTGGCGAGGTGGCTCGCAGCTGCGACCACGTGACCGAAGGCGTCAGCGCGAACTTGTCGGCGCACGCGACCGGCGAAGGTGGGTGCCGCGAGGTTCCGGAGGCCCGCCAGACACTGTTCCGCATGATCGTCGCGAAACTTGCACGGCTCGTGCGAGGTGGCTCCTGATGGGCGGGTTCGCCAAGCTGAAGAACTTCGTCGAGGCGATCTCCGACGAAGGCAAGCAGCGCATCTCGGGATTCCGCAAGGTGCCGACCCAGTCGTTCATTTCGGGATTGTGGGCCGACCTGAGCATGTCGTCTGGCAATCCGGTGCCGAACTACTACGCGAGCACGCCGCTCACGTCGGCTGTGCTGGACGGAAGCAAGGGCCTCCTTCATGGCGGAGCCGTCGGTGGGTGGAAGCACCTGAAGGAACTCACAGCGGTCTACAGCAGCGCGGCCGGCACGCCCATGCGCCTGATGCTCTGCGACTACCTGCTCTACTACCCGTTCTGCGACCAAAGCGCTGGCGTGCAGGACTTGATCCAGGATGCGACGCTTCCGCGCTACCAGGATGGCGTTGGCGTGCAGTGCATCCCCGTTCTGGTTGCAGCGCAGAGCGTCGGCGGAACCGCCATCCAGATCGAGTACACAAACGACCGTGGAGAGTCAGGGCGGTTGTCGGACACGATCATTCTCACTCTCGCAGCCGCGCCACAGGGCACAATCGCCACCTCTTTCACCACGTCGGCTGCTGGCCCGTTCATGCCCCTGCAGAAGGGCGACAAGGGCATCCGGTCGATCGAGCGTGTCAACTTCCCGATCTCGGACACCGGTCTCGTAGCGTTGGTGCTGGTCAAGCCACTGGCTGACCTCGTGCTGCAGAACAACACGGCGCCGACCGAAATCGACTTCCTGCGCGATCGGCCGTCGCTTCCGCGCATCTACGACGGCGCCTACCTGAATCTGCTGGCGTGCCCAATGGGCTCGATGGCATCGCAGACCCTCATGGGAACTCTCACCACCTGCTGGAGCTGACACATGGCCGGATTCGCTTCTCTCGACGACTTCACCAACCAGATCACGGTCAATGGCAAGACGTGGCGCCAGGACTGGAACAAGAACATGCTGCCGACGACCGCCGCGGTGGCTGGCGAGTGGTCGTTCCTGGCACGCGGCGCCGGCAATCCCGGCGCCGACAGCTTGTTCAACACGGGGACGAACCTGCTCCAGCAGCACGTCTACGATGCGATCGCGGCAGCTTCCTCGATCCAGCATGGCGGGAACGTGGCGGCTGACGGGGACGGATGGAAGCACATCGTGAACGCGTCGAGCTTCAGCGCCAGCGCAACCACAATGCCGGCGATCCTGATGTTGGTCGACCTGCTCGGATTCGTCCGGCTCACTTCGGTCACGACCACGACCGCGCAGAACGTCATCAACTCGAACACGTTCACCGCGTCGTCGTCGTCTGGCTTGCTCCTGACCTACACGAACGACTTCCCGACCTTCACGATGGTCCGGTTCACGACGACCGGCACTCTGCCGGCCGGCCTGTCGCTCAACACCGACTACTGGCTCGTGCGTCAGAGCGGCACGACCTCGAAGGTCGCGACGTCGCTCGGTAACGCGATCGCAGGCACCGTGGTGGCGTTCACCGACTCGGGGACCGGCACACACACGCTGAAGGTGCGGCATCCGCGCTACGGCAATGGAGCGGGCGTGCAGGCGTTCATGTGGAACAACAACGCGACGGCTCTCGGAGCCGCGACCCCGAACCTGTCGATCGGCTACACCAACAGCGCTGGCGTCGCCAGTCGTGCGACACCTACCACGTTGCCGATCGGCAAGACCGCGGCGGCCAACGGTCTCGTGCTCTACTCGGGCACCGGCTCCGGCAAGTACGGGCCGTTCCTGCCACTGCAGGGCGGCGACGCCGGCATTCAGAGCATCGAAACGATCCAGTGCGCCACGTCGTACGTGTCGGGCGAGTTCAGCGTCGGATTGTGCAAGCCGCTCCTGACCCTGCCCATGACCACGATCGGCGTCGCGGCCGAGCGCGACCTGATGAACCAGGTCCCGTCGCTGCCTCGCGTCTACGACGGCGCCGCGTTGTTCTGGATGATCTACCACGGCGCCAACACGCCGGTGAACTCGGCGTTCTACGGCCACCTCGACTTCGCCTGGAGCTGACCCCGTGGTTCTGCTCGGCCGATTCTCGTCGCTTCTCAAGTCGCCCGGGCGACTCTTCTGCGGCGTCACGTCGACCTTGCCGGGCAACTGGAACAACCCTGGGGCGGTGCGCAACCGATGGGTCGGTTGGGCCGGGCTCAACAAGACTCTGGCGCACCCGGTCGGCTACAACCCCGAGTACTCGATCTACGACGCGCCGTCTTCTGGAGGCATCGCGTCGACCGGGCTTGTTGTTGGTGATGGCGGCGTCACGTCGGGAAACTTGGCCGGCGGCCTGAACGGCGACGCCGCGCTGGTCGGCACGGGCGACATCACGAACGCGGCGTGCGGTCTGATCGTGAGCGCGGTCGCCGCCCTGGTGGGATCCGGTTCGATCAGCGCAAGCATGGTCGCGAGCCTGCAGGCCGTCGCAGGACTTGCTGGATCGGGCGATCTGACCGGCTCGCTGGGCGCGCTCGCTGGTCTCGCGGCGTCCCTCGCGGGTTCAGGCGCGACTTCCGCAACGGCTGGCGCCAGCGGAAGCATGCAGGCGGGCATCGTGGTGACGGGCGACCTGCTGAACACAGCGAACGTCGGGTCGGCCGTCTGGGCCTCGTTGCTGGAGGGCAGCTACAGCGCGGCCGACATCCTCAGGATCCTCGCGGCGATCGCTGCCGGCAAGACCGACATCACCGGTTCGACCGTGACGTTCCGCGACCTGAACGACATCGCTGACCGAGTCGTCGCGGCCATGACCGGCAGCGAGCGAACCTCGGTCGCGATCGACCCGGACTGATCTACACGTAAGCGCGATGCACCCTCATCCCAGCCTTGAAGTCGCGGACGACTCCACTAGCGGCCTGCTCCAGTGGGGCATCGGCGGCGGCATCCTGGCGGCTCTCGTCGCTCCTGTCCTGTTCGGCTTCATGGCGAACTGGCGCGAGCGCGAGAAGGTCAGGCTCGAAATCGAGAAGGCCGAGCAGGAGGCGCGCACCAGGCGCGAGGAGAAGGACGCCGAACTCCGGTCGCAGCGCGAAGGCAAGCTGGTCGACGCGCTCGTCGCTTCGGTCGAGCAGCAGAAGCAGGCGCTCGAGCAGTGGCGCCGCTTCGAGGAGAGCGAAGAGAAGACCCACGAGGCGATCCTGACGGGCCTCGCCCAGGCGACCCAGACGCTCGCGCGCATCGCCGAGCGTTTGGCCGAGCACCAGCAGACCAGCGCGACGACCGCGGCGGCACAGACGCAGATCGCGCAGTTGCTGGGCGACGTCGCGACCCAGATCCAGACCCTCAAGAGGACCCCATGACCAACCAGCTCGCGACCGACGTTCGCAACGCCATGCTCGACGCGTGGGAGACCCAGATCGGGCCGAGTCCGATCCTGAAGATCCGGACAGGCGCGCCGCCGGCGAATGCGTCGGCCGCAGACACCGGCACCGCGCTTTCGTCGGCCACTCTGCCGGCCGACTTCATGGCGGCGTCGAGTGGAGGCAGCAAGGCGAAGCTCGGCACATGGCAAGACCTGGCGGCCGACGCGGCCGGCACCGCGGGCCACTACCGGCTCTACGCGTCGGACGGCGTGACCTGCAAGATGCAGGGCACGGTCAGCCTTGCGGGCGGCGGCGGCGACATGATCCTGAGCGCGCTGGTGCTCGACGTGGGCGTCAAGTTCACGGTCACGACCTGGACACTCACGCAGGGCGGGGCGTAGCCCCATGGTCGCGGGCAACGCGACGGTCCGGTGGCGATGCGTCTCGGGCGTACGGTTCGCTGCCGGTGACCCAACAGCCCTGTCGGTCGACCTGTCCGCGTGGCCGCACCCGGACGAGGGCGCGATCACGCAGGTCACGTTCTCGATCGTGGTCAACGGCGGGTCGCCAACCAGCGTGGTGGTGAACTCCCCGTCGCTGCGTCAGCCGAACTACTCGCCCCGCACCTCGCCATTGCCTGGCGTGACCAGCGGGTTCGCGAAGATCTGGGGCTACGGCACGACGCTCGACCTGTCGACGATTGGGTTCGGCACGGTCGAGGTGACGGCGTCCGTGCGATCACATCTGAGCGGAACCGACTACGACACGCCGGCTAGCAGCTCGTTTGTGATCTACAACGACACCGACGGCACCGATCGACGACCGTGCTCGTCCGTCATGTACGTGTCGACAACCGGCGACAACGCGAATGCCGGGACAATAGGAAGCCCGAAGGCGACGATCACCGGGGCGTTGAACGGGCTCGTCGCGGCCGCCGGCGCGGACTTGCGCGGCGGTCGGATCGTGCTGCTCGCCGGCGACCACTCGATGGGCGGCCAGTACGGCGCGAGCAGCTGGCACACGAGCGGTGCTGGCTGGCTCGACATCGAGTTCCAGGCCGGCGCGACGATCTCGCGCGTCTACGACAGCGGCGGCGGCACCGTGTTCCCGGACAGTTACCTGATGGCGACCGGCAACGGAGCGGGAGCCGCGTGTCGCCTCCGGATGGTCAACCCGCGCATCCGCGGATCTGGCTTCGCGCCGTTCGTCGCGGACGGAGCTGGCATGTGCGTGGTCTGGATGGATGGCGGCAGTTCGGGATCGTGGGCCGACAACGAATCGAACCTGAGTGCGCGGTTCATCGACTACGACGGCGACCCTGCGGGGTTCGACGGGCCAGGCGCCGCCAACAGCTACTGGATCGCGACCCAGCACACCCGGGGAGGTGTCACCGACGGGTTCTCCGGCGCCCGCTCCATTCACGACTGCCGCGTGACCCGATTCCTCGGGATCGGCCTCTACGACAACGCGCCCGTCGCGATGGATGTGTGCAACGTGCTGCTCGATGAGCAGGACTACATCTACCCGAACGCCGAGAGCCAGGTGCTTGGCCTGATCGAGTACGAGGGCGGTGCCGACCTGACCATCACAGACCAGAAGAGCGGGCCCCACTCCGGGTTCATGCGGATCGAGATGTCTGGCGGCTCGCCTCCTTTCGACATCTTCGCGCACGGGGCCGAGTTGGTCGGTTCGCTGCGGGTCGGGTTGGTCGTGACTGGCGCGGATTCGGCGGCGAACAACGGAACGTTCTCGGTGCTCGAGGCCGGTGCCGACTACCTCGTGCTCGACAACCCGACGCCGGTGTCCGAGGTCGGCGGCTCGGCCTTCAAGCTGACGACCGGCCGGTTGAGCGACGGCACCACCTGGAACGTCTGGATCCACCCGAACGCGTGGCGCACGCAGGGCGATCGGACGGGCTCGGTCGTGCAGAACCTGGCTGTGAGCCCGACCGTCCGGAGCGCGCAGGGCCTGTTCACTTCGGCGGTCGGCAACACGATGACGCGCTGCGTCTGGGATGAGGTGGTGGTGCCGCCGGCTCTGCGCGGCAACTTCGACCTGACGACATTCCAGGACTGCACGTTCCGATACTGCACGGTGGCCGGCGCGTGGGACTGGGGCGGCTCGACTGCGCCAGGAAGCGTGTGCCACGACTGCGTCGCGGGGTCGGCGAACAACTGGCCGACCGCGACAGCGCAGGTAACGAACCGGATTCACCGGATCACCGGCGGGAGCGTCGGCGGCACCAACCCGACGAGTGGATCGTGGTTCGCAGACGACCCGAACACGAGCTACCTGCCGGCGGTGGGCGTGCGTGGCCTCGACTCGGGACTCGGCGCGCGGCCGCCGGCGGCCAAGTGGTCGGGCGACACCGCCTGGTCGCAGGGCTGCGGTGCGTGGCCGGTCGGGCAGCTCAACTGGGCACCGCCAGTCGAGGAGGTCACCGGCTCGCTGGACGCGACGTTCACGTTGTCGCTGGCGGCCACCGCGGAGGTCGAGGTGGAGGCCTCGTTGGCCGCGTCGTTCGACTTGGCGTTGTCCGCGGCGGCCGAACTCGAGGTCGAAGGCGCCCTCGACGCGACGTTCGACCTGGCCCTGACCGCCGCCGCAACGATCGAGAGCGCGGTGGTGGTGCCGACTCCGGCACCGACCCCGATCCCGACCATGCCGAACCGGCGAACGCCCAAGTACCCGCCACGCGATCCTCCGGTGCGTGACCGGTGGTTTCGCGGCGAACAGCCGCGGCCGTGGCGTGGCTAACCCGGAACCGGCGCGCGCGGTGGTGGGGCACGCTGGCAGCATGAAGACGAAGCCACTCATGCCCCTCATGCTTCTGCTGGCGGCCTGTGCCGGCACCGCGGCGCGCCAGCAGGTCCTGTTGCCGGCGATCGCCGGCGCGTGGTCCGACGTGCGCCTGCAGGTCGTTCGCGAGCTGCTGCAGGTTCCGAACACCGAGGCGACCGCGGCGGTTGCGGCCGCAGACCGGGCGATCGCGTCGGGCGATGCGGTCCAAGTCGCGACGGTCCCGTGGCCGTTGATCGAGCAGACCGCACTCGCCGACGTGGATCGGCGGCTGGCGGCCGACCAGATCGGCCCGCTCGTTGCCGAGTCCCTGCGTGGCCGCATCACCGACCTGCGCGAGTCGATCGCGCTCTACATCCGGAGGATCCCGTGAAGCAGCAGATCAAGGAACAGTTCGCCGAGGCGCTCCGCGCGACCGGCATCGACCTGGCGACCAGCGCGACCGAGGTCGCGACCTACGCGGCCGAGCGTGGTGCGCATCTCACCGCCGCGGCGGCCGAGCCGGGCTTCGGCGAGGCGTTGGATGCCGAGCAGGACCGCGTCTGGATGTTCGCGGCGCGGCGCGCGGTGCGCAGTGGCGACGCGGGCGACGCGCGGGCGGCGGGGCTGATCCGCGGCGTGTTGATTGGGCTGGCGGGGGCCTGATCGCGAGGCGATCACTGCCCGGTGGATGGCGCCTGAGGCTTCGGGAAGAGGCATTGCGCGACCTGGCCGCGTCGGCCCGCGACACTGAGGTTACGTCGATCGGTCGCTGTGCCGACCGCCCGTCAGTCCATGAGCCGCCCCACAGCCTTGCGCGATATTCGACGCCGCATCTCCGACGCGCAGTCTGGACAGATCTTCACGCGCTTCCCACCGCCAAGGGTTCCTCCATAGGCGACTCGTCGCAGCTCCTGGCCGCAGACCCCGCACTTCGAACGGATGCTCGCGGCTAGGACCAACAGGACGAAGAGTCCGGCCGGGACCGCGATGGCGAGTCCAGGGCTGGTCTTCCAGAGACCGGCCCCGATGAGCAGCAGGACGAAGAGGTAGGTCTCGCCTGCGGTCGCCTTGCGTCGTCTGCCCATGCGCTGCGCTCAGTTTCCCGTGCCGTGCCGAACCCAGCCTTCCTCGTCGCTGGTCGGAACCCTCGGCGGCGGCTCGACCCAGGGCTGCGCACGAGTCGGCTTGCGCGCGACCACTGCTGCAGGAGCTGCTATCGCCTGTCCCTCGGGAATCCACCCTTCGTCATCGTCTGACGTGGTCGAAGGCGGGGGAGCAGGACGCATCCAGACCCCGGGCCGCGGCGCGCTGGCTGGCGTCATCTCGACCCAGCACGGCTCGGTGCTGATTCGCATCGCGGCGCCGGACGCGGCGTCGACGACGACCCCGACAACGCCGCCGAACACGATGTTGCCGAGCACCATCGCGTTCGCGTGAACGCCGGCTTCGACGGGCTGGTCGTGGAAGCCGTCGTGCTTCAGCACGACCTGGCTGCATCGACGGTTCATGCTGACCGTGCATGGGGTCACGCCGACGTTGGCGCCGTCGTACGACACGATCGCGCCTTGCGGCACCGAGTCGATCGGGACGGGCCAGGGCCCGCCGCCGCCCATCACGGTGGCGCAGGAGGCGAGGAACAGAAGCGGTACGGCTAGCAGGTAATGCATGGTGGTCAGAGCCCTAGCTTGAGCAGGGGGCCTAGGTCGACCTTGGGCCCGAGCGGCGGCGGTGCGTCTCGCCAGATCGGTTCGATGGCCAGGAACCCGAGTCCGCGAGCTGTGCCATTCAGTGCATACTCTGCGCCGTCCTGGGTCACGAAGACGACGATCTCGTGTCGGGCGCCGTCTGAATCGCGAATCCGGCGCTCGACCGTTCCGGACTCGACGGTCAACGGCCATTCGCCGGAGAAAGTGGCACGAGATGCCGGGACGCGGCGCACGACGCGCTCCGGCCCTTCGCACCGTTTGACAAGAACCGATGCGAACAACAGCAGGAACAGGATCCCGAAGATCACCTTCACCGCGATTCCGCCTGCGACGAGATCGCGAACGTGAACCTGCCGATCGCTGTGCCGCAGGCCACGCCCTCCATTCGCTCAAGGTCGAGCAGCGCGTGTCCATCGGCCATCGATCCTTCGCCGAATGCCAGCCACAGGATCGCCCCAGCAGAGCAGCTCGACGCGATGGGCATGGACATGTCACCCGACATCAGCATTCCGGCGACATCGGGGCCGCCCTCGGCGGGTGGAAGAACCCGCAGCACCGCACGATCACCTGACTCGAACGCTAGGTCGTAGTCGCCTGGCTCTGGCCGATCGATACGAAGGAACCTACTCGGCAGGTTTTCGCAAGCGACCCCATCGCCATCCGCATCAAGGCCATCGCCAGGATGGTTGTTGTGCCATGCCTGGGCATCCTCCTGGTACGTGAAGTCAGAGCAGTTCTTGTCCTCTGACGATCCGGCACAACTGAAGAGGGCAGCCGAAACCACCACGAAGGCGATCCACTTCATCTCGCTCTCCTTTCAGGACTCCCGAACTCAACCCGCCGAGCAGCCTACGCCGATGCGACGTGCATGGGCAAGCTTCTCGCGCCGCTGGCGCTCGTACTGTTCGCCAGCATGACCGACCAAGACCGCGCCACCATCACGATCGATCCAGACCCGCCGCATGCGGGCAAATCGGCGACGATCACCTACGTGCCGAACGCCAGCCTGCTGATCGAGTACACACCCGGCGGAATCGTGCGGGTGAAGTGCGGCGCAGACGGCAAGGCCGACGTGGTTGTGCCAGGCTCGGCCAACGCCATGCTCGTCACGGACGCGAACAACCCGAACATCTCGGCCGGGTTCAGCGTCACGCCGTAGCGCGGACAGCCTCATCGCCACAGATCCCTCGTTGCAGCCAGCAGGTTCTTGGCATGCTCGCCGACCTTGTCGTTGGCGAGTGAGGCTGCCTTCATCAGCTTCGAGTTCTGCTCTTCGTGGCGGAAGATGACGTAGAGCGCGTCGCGGCGTTGGTCCTGCGACGCGCTTGGATTGGCCAACACCACTCGTGCGAGTTCGTCCGAATCGCGCCAGTTGCTCGCGTTGACTCGCGCGAGCCCGTAGCCGGCGGCAATGCACGCAAGCAATGCTGCTGCTGCAACGCATCGTGATCCAAAGCCGGCCAATCGGCTCTGGCGCACATAGATCAGGTCCCCGGTTGATGTTTCCCTGAGCATCGTTCCCTCACATCCTTCCCGGTCGTCGATTCCTTTCTGCGGCCCGCTTCTCGACCCCATCCTTGACCGCCCGGTTGACGCCATCGCCGAACTCAAGTCGGTGCTTGGCTGGCACGCGAATCACGACCCACGCGCCCTCGGCCAGCACTTCGCCTGCCGCCGCGCGAGCCTCGTTCTCTTCGTGAACGATCGACGTTCCTGGCTCCAGACCGCTCTCGCTCGAGCACGTGCCAACCAGGAACGGCATCGCCACCTTGAACAGGTCGCACAGCCGCGCAAGCTCCATCGCGTCCGGGAAGTGCGTCCCCTGCTCCCACCGGCTAACCGTCGACTTGCTGACGCCAACCGCAGTGGCGAGTGCCTGCTGGTTCTCGTAGCCGAAGCGGCGGCGCAGGGTGCGCAAGCGCTCCAGGAACCTCTGCGGAAGTGGTAGCGACACTGAGTGACTTGATGTGGGGAGTCTTCCCTCCTGACCACTACTGGTCTCGTGCCGCCCCAGGCAAGCCTGACCGAGAACGGTCCGAATGACCAGAGGCGTGCCAAGATTCCCATAAATGAGTTGCGCGACCATCCGTGGTCCGGTAGTGGTTGCGCTCGTGAATCTCGGAGCGCACCCATGCACGACCGCAAACCCTCGCTGCCTCGCCAACGCGGAGCAGCGATCCACGACCGCCACGCCCCCCTGCGCCTCACGGCGCGGCACTCCGAGATTCACACTCCAAGGACGGGGCCAGCGGAACTGACGGGCTCCCGCCGGCTCTGCGCAAGCGGGGCCGGCGGCGTTTTTCTCCTGGGTGCTGAGCGTGGGCATGAGGACTCCAAGTGCCCATGCCACGCTGGGGCCCAGATCTTAACGGGTCGGGAATCGTTCCTCGGAATTGCGGCGTGGTGCATCGGCGTCGCGCTGATCCTGGCCGAGACGTTCGGCCTGCTCGACGCCGCGCTGCTGCGCCTGGTCGGAGGTGGCCGGTGAGCCGCAACACACACACGAGTTCGCGTCGTCCCCGCATGGAACCGGCGCGCGCTCCGAGCCCGCGGGTGACACCTGCCGAGCAGGGCCAACGCGCCGCCGCCTACGGCGTGCTGCTCGACGCGGCCGCGGGCTCGATCTTCTTCCGCGCGGCTTGTCGCTGCGCACCCGTCGACAGTGCGTGCCCTGATGAAGGGCTGGCCGATCTCGGGCCAGGTGGAGCGACGCTGTCGGCGGTTACCCCGGCGAGCAACGACGCCGGGGTTGTTCTTCGCGGTCGCGCTGGCGTGAGCCACGGGATCGTGCTGGTGCGTCCGGATCGCGAGAGCCGGGCGCGCGTGCAAAGGGCGCCCCTGCCGTCTGGCGAGGCGGCAGGGGCAATTTCACGGGGAACGCATGGTGCCGTCGCCGAGCAAAGCCGCATCGCGGTCCTCGGCGTCGCCGGGCTCGAGCCCCGGGCTCTCCACCAGGTCGTGTTGGCCCGCGCGCTGCCCGCGGCCGGCGAGGGCGAGGCAGCAGTTCAACGCGGTGTGGAGCAGTTGGTAGCTCGCCTGGCTCATAACCAGGAGGTCGCCGGTTCGAGTCCGGCCGCCGCAACCAGTCTATCCGGGCTCGAAACCCGGCGTTCATGGGCAGCTCGTCCTCGCGGTGAGGCTAGCGCGGCAGGTTCGATTCCTGCGATCCGAGCCGAATCGAAGTCGGCAGCAGCGGGTAGTTCCGCTGCACGGAGCTGGTGCGATAAGCAGCCCCTGGGCAACGTCAGCGCAGACGAAGCGGAAAGCGTGTTCGCTCTGCGAACCGCCGAAGCGGACGTGACAGCCGGAGAGACGGCATCATTCACGGGGAGTCGTTCAAGTGCGCGCGCGACCCGCCATGACGTCACGCGCGAAGCAGGATACGGTGGCTGCCGCAAGCGGGACGCTGCCGAGATGCCGGGGTCGCGCCCTGGCCTCCCCGCCACTTCGCACTCGCGCGCCGCGCAGTCCATGCCCCAAGACAGCCGCGTGCCAAAGCGCGGCGGCGGGCTGCGCGGCGCGCCACTTTCTTCGCGAGGTGTCGCATGAGGCGCCGCACGAAGGCTGTCGAGAAGTGGCGAGCGTGGGGGCTCCAAGACGATTCCGGATTCCCGATCTACGCGATGTTCGGCGAGCGCGATTTGGCGGATGCCGATCGACACGCTGATGGTGGCGCCGGCATCGAGCGCGGAGAGCGCATCGTTCGGATCGAGGTTCGTGTTGTCCGCTCGAAGCGGCGGAAGGTGAGCAAGTGAACCTGCCACCGATCGGCGCGCTCGTCCTGATGCGAACGCACGGCAAGCCGGCGCGCGCCAGAGTGATCGAGTACGTGGGGCGCACCGTGCGACTCAAGTTCGACGACGTCGCTTTCCACGACCAGCACGCGCCGTTCCGCACGCTCTACCTCTCGGCATTCGAAAAGGCGATGGAGGCGCTGGCCAAGTGATCGAACGCCCTGAATCCGTCGTCGACGTCGACGCGTGGGACGACCTGCAGGAACTCGACCAGCACGGTCACGGCCTCACGACGTGGGAGAGCGATTGGATCGAGAGCGTGCTGCAGCAGCTCCGCGCCGGACGCCGGCTGACGGACAAGCAGCGCGCGAAGCTCGAGAGCATCCGGGAGGAGCGACTGTGACCACCCTGACCGCCATCGGAATCGTGCTCGGCTGCTTCGCCGCGGTCGCGGTGTTCATCGCGTGCGTGTGGGGCTGGTGCGCGTGCCACGACGATCCGGAGGACGACTACCAATGAGCCCCGACTCGAAGTTGCTCCCCGAACTGTGGCCGCTGCACAGGATCGCGAAGGAGCTGGGCAAGGCAACGCATGTGCTGGTCGCTGCGTCGCGGTCCGGCACGTTCCCGCCGATCGTTCGGGTGGGCGCCGTCTGGTTCGTGAAGGCCGAGCTGGTCCGCGCCTGGTTCGACGGCCAGCACGCAACCTCGACCGTCACTGACCTGCAGCGCGATCGGATGCGGGCGGCAGGAGGCGCAGCCGCTCCACGGCCTCGACGCCTTCTTCGCCAACCTCGTGCGCATACCGCATCGTCGTCTTGATGTCCCGATGATCAGCAAGCCGCATCACCACGTCGAGCCGCACACCCTTGCGGATCAGCCACGTGCAGAACGTGTGGCGCAGGGCGTGCGCGTGCAGGCGCCGGTCGCCGCAGGACTCCTTGGCCTCGCGGAACAGGTCGTCGATGGCGTGCGTGCCGCCGGGCACCACTTTGCCGTCTGCCGCGCCGACGAGCAGCCTCTCGCACACCTTGTCGAGAGCGGGGGCCAACGGGATCACGCGCGTCCGGTTCTTGCCCAGCACGACCAACTGGCGCAACTTCGTCCGGATGTGGCCGGGCTCGAGCTTGGCCAGCTCGCTTCGACGCAGGCCGGTCATCGCGAGGAACTGGATCACGTCGCGGTGTCGCTGAGTCGGCAGCCGCGGCAACAGGTCGCGCAACTCGTCGTCGAGGAACCAGTCCATGGCGGGCACGTCGGCGCGCGGCCGGTCGACCTGGTGCACCGGGTTCTCGCGCACGGCGCCGCGGCGGATCGCGAGCGCGAACACGCGATGCAGCGCGCGCAGATCGGCGTTCACGGTGGCGGGCTTCACCTTGCGCTGGCCGTCAACGACCCGCAGGCGATCTCGCACGAACTGCTCGACGGTCTCGCGCGTGATGCGGTGGAGGGATGTTTCGCCGGGGATCAGTCGGTCGACGGCGCGCAGATGGTCCGAGTACCAGCGCAGCGTTCCGGACGTGCGCTTCGTCCGGATCTCTTCCTTCAACTTCTCGATCGCGTCGAACAGCGTCTCGCCGTCGGACGTGTTCTTGGCCTCGCCGCGCATCCCGAGCGCCGCGTTGTAGGCCTCCTGCTCGGTCAGGAACGAGGCGGAGAACACGCGCCGGCCGTCCTGGTCATCGGCGTAGCCGCGGTAGCGGTACGACCCGTCGCGCAGCTGTCGGCGGTGGACGTAGGGCAGCGGTCGGGTGGCCATCGGAGTAGTCCGTGTAGCCACCGCAGTAGCACGCAGCAAGGCGGGAGCGGGGCTCGTCGCCCCGCAACCCGCATGGAATCTGGAGGTCCCGCCCAGAATCGAACTGGGGTAAACGGATTTGCAATCCGTTGCCTAACCACTCGGCTACGGGACCGTGGGGGCGGGGAAACTACCGGCTCGCGCAGCGCATGCAAGCGGGTTCTGGCGGAGGCCCACCGCGAGATCGCGGGCGACCTTTCGCCGCCGACTCCGTATGCTGTTCGCCCTCGCGACGCCATCCGGAGTCGCCGATGCCGCCGTGAAGATCAAGAAGACCATCCATTTCGAGTTCGATCAGGAACTGGTTCGCGAACCCCTGCTCTACAAGATCAACCGCTCGTTCGACGTCGTGGTGAACATCCGCGGTGCGTCGGTGACCGACCAGGGGGGCTTCATCGCGCTCGAACTCGAAGGCAACCAGGTCGAGGTCGACCGCGTGCTCGACTACCTGCGCGGCCAGGGCGTGCGGCTCGGCGAAGGACTCGGGAGCCCCGAGCGATGAACGCGGGCCGCGCGCTCGCCGGTGTGTTCGCCGCCTGCTTCCTGCTGGGAGCGGTGGGGCCGGGAACCGTCCCGGCGCCGAACGACCTCGTCGCCCGCGGCAAGCTCGGCTGTGTCGTGAGTGCCGAGCCGCGCGCGACCGCGGTGGGCTTGCAGATCCTCGCGGCCGGCGGCAACGCGGTCGATGCGGCGGTTGCGGTGGCGTTCGCGCTGGCCGTGACGCATCCGCAGGCCGGCAACCTCGGCGGCGGTGGCTTCCTGGTCGCCCGGTTCGCCGATGGCCACACCGTGGCGCTCGACTTCCGCGAACGCGCGCCGGCTTCGGCGACGGCGGACATGTACTTGAAGGTCGACGGCTCGGTCGACGAGGACAAGATCCAGTTCGGGGCCAGTGCCGCCGGCGTGCCGGGCAGTCCGGCGGGCCTGCTGCACGCGTTGCACAAGTACGGGACGCTGGGCCTGCCGCAGGTTCTGGCGCCGGCGATCCGGCTCGCGCGCGAGGGCTTCGTCGTCGATCAGTTCCTGGCCGAGGATCTCGCCGAAGCCAAGGCGGATCTGGGCCGGTTCGCGCCGACGCGCAAGGTGTTCTTCAAGGACGACCGTCCGCTGCAGCAGGGCGAGATGCTCGTGCAGGCGGATCTCGGCGCCACGCTGGAGCGATTCGCGAAGGGTGGGCTCGACGGGTTCTACGGCGGCGAGACGCAGAAGCTCGTCATCGCGGCGATGCAGGCGGGTGGCGGCTTCGTCACCGCGCGCGACCTCGGTGACTACCAACCGCGCGAACGGCAGGCGCTGCGTGCGACCTACCGCGGCCACGAGATCGTCAGCATGCCGCCGCCGTCGTCGGGCGGGGTGGCCCTGCTGGAGATGCTCGGCATGCTGGAACGCTTCGACCTGCGCGGCCTGGGCCATGGCGGTTCGGAGTCGATGCACCTGCTGGCCGAGGTGATGCGGCGCGCCTACGCCGACCGTTCGCGCTGGCTCGGCGACCCGGACCACTACGCGGTGCCGGTCGAAGGCCTGCTGGCGAAGGACTACCTCGACAAGCTCGCCGCCGGCATCGACCAAAAGCGCCGCACCGAAGTGCAGCCGGGGCTGCCGCCGGGAGCCAAGGAGAGCGACGACACCACGCACCTGTCGGTGGTCGACAAGGACGGCAACGCCGTCGCGATCACGACCACGATCAACTCGACGTTCGGCAGCTGCCTCGTCGTCGACGGGGCGGGGTTCCTGCTCAACAACGAGATGGACGATTTCTCGGCGAAGCCCGGCGTGCCGAACCAGTTCGGCCTCGTCGGCGGCAAGGCCAACGCGATCGCGCCCGGCAAGCGCATGCTGTCGTCGATGACGCCGACCATCGTCGCCAAGGACGGCCAGCTGCGGCTGGTGCTCGGCGCACCCGGCGGCGGCCGGATCATCACCGCGGTGCTGCAGACGCTGCTCAACGTCGTCGACCACGGCATGCCGCTCGAGCAGGCGGTTCGGGCGCCGCGCGTGCACCACCAGTGGTTGCCCGACGAGATCCAGTACGAAGCGCTGGCGCTGTCTCCCGACGTGCGGACCGCGCTGCAGGCGAAGGGCCACACGTTGGCCAAGCGGCCGCGCGGCATCGGCCAGATGTTCGCGATCCAGATCGAGCCGGACGGCACGCGGGTCGGCGTGTGCGACCACCGCAGCGGCGGTGCCGCCGGCGCCTA
>JAEUHV010000519.1 GCA_016794485.1 Planctomycetota bacterium | reverse complement strand
AAGAAGAACGTCGAGGAGCTCGACGCGGTGTTCGGCCTGTCCGACTACTCGGGCGTGCCGGCCGTCGTGCGCAAGATCGTCAACGGCAGCACGCGCCGCTGGGTGGCGCCGGTCGACGGCGGCAAGCCGAAAGGGCCCCGCAGCGACACCAAGCGTTTCCTGCTGACGCCGAAGAGCTTCGCCTACCTGCGCATCAGCGAGGGCTGCGACCACACCTGCACGTTCTGCGCGATCCCGAAGATGCGCGGCAAGAACCGCAGCAAGCCGATCGACGTGCTGGTGGAGGAGGCGAAGAGCCTCGCCGCCGCCGGCGTGCAGGAACTGGTGGTCGTCGCCGAGGACTCGACCGCGTTCGGCCTCGACACCACGCGCAAGCGCCAGATCCACATGCTGCTCGAGAAGCTCGGCGAAGTCGACGGCATCCGCTGGATCCGGCTGATGTACGCCTACCCGCACACCGTGCTGCCGGAGCTGACGACGTTCCTGCGCGAGCATGGCAAGGCGGTGAAGTACCTCGACATCCCGATCCAGCACATCAGTTCACCGATGCTGAAGGCGATGAAGCGCGGCGTGTCGGGCGAGCAGGTGCGCGGCATCCTCGACCGGCTGCGCAGCGAGGTGCCCGGCATCGCCGTGCGCAGCACGCTCATCGCCGGCTTCCCCGGCGAGACCGAGGCCGATTTCCAGGCCGCCAAGGACCTCGTCAGCGACTACCGCTTCGAGCGGCTCGGCGTGTTCCCGTACTCGCAGGAGGAAGGCACGCCGGCGTTCGACCTGAAGGACCAGGTGCCCGCCAAGGTCACCGAAGCCCGCGTCGCCGAGCTCATGGAGCTGCAGCGTGGCGTGATGCGCACGTTCCACCAGGGCCTCGTCGGCAAGACCCTGCCGGCGATCGTCGACGGCTACGACGCCGATGCGAAGCGCGTGGTCGCGCGCACCTGGGCCGACGCGCCCGAGGTCGACGGCCGCGTGCTGCTGCCGAAGGGCTGCGCCGAGCCGGGCGAGCTGCTCGACGTGACGATCACCAAGGCCCACGACTACGAACTCGAAGGCGAACTCGCCGCCGGCAAGCCGACGGCGAAGGGCAAGGCGAAGAAGTAGGGCGATGAACCTGCCGAACCTGATCACGCTGGCGCGCCTCGTGTTCACGGCGGGGGTGTTCGTGTGCCTCGAACTCGCCGCTCGCCGCTACTGGTTCTTCCCCAATTCGAACCTGCACACCGCCGAGGATGTCGTCCGGCTGAGCGACGCCTGCCGTTTGCACCCCGACTCGATGCTGGTCTGGACGGCATTCGTACTGTTCCTGATCGCGGCGTTCACCGACTTCCTCGACGGGTGGCTCGCCCGGCGCTGGAACATGGTCACCGCGTTCGGCCGCGTCGCCGATCCGTTCGCCGACAAGGTGCTGATCGCCGGATCGCTCGTCACGCTGCTCCAGTTCCCCGCGGCGACCACCGTGCTGACGACCTGGTACGTCGTGATCGTGATCGCGCGCGAGTTCCTGGTCACCGCGATCCGCGGCGTCGTCGAAGCCAGCGGTCGCCCGTTCCCGGCCGACAAGCTCGGCAAGTGGAAGATGGTGTCGCAGTGCTGGACCGTCGGCGCGCTGATGACGATGGTCGCCGGCACCGGCATCTGGATCTGGGCGGCACAGTGGGGCTTCTGGGTCTCGCTCGCGCTCACCGTGGTCAGCGGCCTCAACTACGTGGTGAAGGCGAAGGACGTGCTGTTCGGAGTCGCGAAGTGAACGTCGTCGACCGCACGCGCTGGCTGCTGATCACCAGCTTCGGCCTCGGTTGCTCGCCGTGGGCGCCGGGCACCGTCGGCACGCTCGGCGGCGTGGTGCTCGGCGTCGTGCTGCAGTACGCGCTGCCCGACCACGCGCTGCTCGCCTGGTCGATCGCTGCGGCGGTGCTGTTCCTGTTCGGCTGCTCGACCTCGGCGTTCGTCGCGCGCACCTGGCCGAAGGAGGACCCGGGCCACTTCGTGCTGGACGAGGTCGTCGGCTACCTGGTCACTCTGCTCGTCTACTCGCTGCTCGCCGGCAAGCTGCCGACGCCGCTGGCGCACGCCGGCGCCTTCTTCGCGTTCCGCGTGTTCGACGTAGTGAAGCTGCAGCCGTGCCGCAAGCTCGAAGACCTGCCGGGGGCGTGGGGCATCATGGCCGACGACCAGGTGGCCGGCGTCTACGCCGGCGTCGCGTTGTGGTTCGTGTTGCCGTGGCTCGGCAACTGATCGCCGACGGAACGCCGCTCAGAGCGACAGCCAGTCGCGGATCTGCTCGCGCAGGGCGCCGATGCCGAAGTCCTCGGACGCGCTGACCCAGGCCACGTCGCCGATGTCGACCGCGCACGCCTTGGCGACGTCGATGCGCCGCCGTTCGCGCTGCGACGGCTTGATCTTGTCGCGTTTGGTCGCGACCAACGCCGTGGCCACGTCGTGCGTGCGCAGCCATTCGAGCATGTGCAGGTCCGACTCGGTCGGCCCGATCTCCCCGTCGAGCAGCAGCAGCGCCTTCACCAGGTTCTCGCGGTCGAGCAGGTAGTTCTCGAGCATCGGCAGCCAGCCCTTGCGCTGGCTCTTCGCGACCTGCGCGTAGCCGTAGCCGGGGCAGTCGACGAGCGTGCTGCCGCTGCGTTCGACCTGGAAACAGGTCAGCACCTGCGTGCGCCCCGGCGTCGCCGACACCTGGGCCAGCCGCTGGCCGGCGATGGCGTTCAGCAACGACGACTTGCCGACGTTGGAGCGACCGAGGAACGCGATCTCGGCCGGGGACTCCGGAAGTTGGTCGACGGCCGTGGTCGCGGCGACGAACTGCATCTGCAAGGCACGACTCATCGCCACCGATCGTGGCGCATCGGCCGCGAATGCGACAGCGCGTTCGCCACAAGTTCGCGCGCGCCGCGGCCGCGCAGGTCCGGCCGACCTGCGGCGTGCAACCTCCCGTGGCTTTTGCCATGATGCGCCGCCCGGCCCGGCGGCCGTGGTCCCTCCCATGGCGCGCAAAGGCAGCAATTCCGGCAGGATCGCCCGGCACCTCGCATTCGGCACGGCCCTCGCCGGCCTGCTCGGCGGGGTCGTCCTCACCGTGGTGGTCATGGCGGTGATTCCCGGGCTCAACACGCCGCAGTCCAAACGCGGCTGGATGACCGGGCTCGGGCTGTCCTTCGTGTTCGCCGGCCTCACTGGGGCCGCCGGCCACGTGCTCGGCAGCAAGGTCGGCCAGCGCGTCACCGACCTCGGTCTCGCGGTGGGCAAGCTCGGGCGAGGTGCGTCCGAAGTGAAGGTGCGCGTCGGCGGCGACGACGAGGTGACGGCGCTCGGCCGCGCGGTGCAGTATCTCGCGGCCGATCTGCAGGTGCTGCTGAAGGACCAGGACGAAGGGGGCGGCAGCATCGCCCACGTGTCGATGGATCCGCAGGTCAAGCAACTGCGCGACCGCACCGTGCCCAAGGCCTGGCCCGAAATCGCCGGCTACGAAGGCGACGGCCAGCTGGTCGCGGGCTCGCGCGGCGGCCTCGACTACTTCGACCTGCTGGCGGCCCCGGGCGACACGGCGAGCGGCACGGCCTACGTCGTCAGTGCCGAAGGCCACGGGGCGCTGTCGATCTACGCGTGCCGTGTGGTGCGCGACGCGCTGCACCAGGCCCTCGCCGAAGGGCAGACGCCGCGCAAAGCACTCGTCGCGGCGAACAAGGCGGCCAAGGCCGTGCTGCCGACCGGCTGCTGCGCCAAGGCGACGCTGCTGCAGTTCGGGCCCGAGGGCGGCAAGCTCTACCAGGCCGGCGCGCGCACGCCGCTGCTGATCGCGCAGCGCGGCGAACTGATGGAGCTCAACGCCGAAGGCATAGCACTCGGCCTCGACGACGGGCCGGTGTTCGAGAAATCGCTGCGACCGCAGGAGATCGAGCTGGTCGCCGGCACGCGCCTAGTACTCGGCAACGACGCGCTGCTGCGCTGCGAAGGCGCGCTCGACCTCCTGCGCGAACACTCGCCCAAGCACACGCGCATGTTCATGAACGTGGTGCTCAGCAGCCTCGAACAGGACGCCGGCGACGACGGGCTGCGCGAGGACATCGTGTTGATCACGGTGAAGAAGGCCGGCGCATGAGCCAGCACGTGCCCGCTCCGGCTGGAACGTTCCAGCGGCTGATCGAGGACATCTACTTCGAGCGCGACGCGGCGCGCGGGGTCCCCGGCACGCTGCTGTGGTTCGTCGAGGAAGTCGGCGAGCTGGTGCGCGCGATCCGGCGGCGCGAACGCAAGAACCTCGAGGAGGAGTTCGGCGACGTCTACGCGTGGCTGGCAACGCTGGCGTCGCTGCACGGCGTCGACCTCGAGGCGATCGGCCGCAAGAAGTACGGCGCCGGTTGCCCGCGTTGTGCGGCCACGCCGTGTGCGTGTCCGCATCCGCCGGCGAGCTGAGCGTTCACTTCGGCAGCAGCGCCGCGCGTTCGTGCATGACGCCGGCGCGCACGACGAACTTCGGCGACCGGAACGCCTTCACGTCGCTCGGGTCGTCGCCGAGCACCACCAGGTCGGCCACGCTCCCAACCGCGACGCGGCCGAGGTCGCTGCGGCCCATCGCGCGTGCGGCATCGTGCGTCGCCGCCTTCAGCACCTGGGCCGGCGTCATGCCGGCCTTCGCCATGGCTTCCATCTCGGCGAACACCGACGGGCCGTGCAGCGTCAGCGGGTTGCCGGCGTCGGTGCCGAGCACGATCGGCACGCCGGCCGCGAGCAGCGCCTTCACGTTCTGCGCCACCACATCGCCCTGCAGTTCCAGGTGCTTGGCCATCGCCTCGAGAATCCTCGGGTTGCGCCGCGGCAACTGCTCGGTGCGCAGCGCCCGTTCCTTCACGGTCGGATGCACCGCATCGAGCTGCGCCTTCACTTCGTCCGACAGCTTGCCGGCGTAGAGCTGCGCGTAACCGGCGTACACGGTCAACGTCGGGCAGTAGAACGTGCCAGCCTGCTTGCACGCGGCGACGAACGGCTCGTCGACGGCGACGTCCTCGACGCTGTGCACCAGCAGACGCGCGCCCGCCGCCACGGCGACCTTCGCCGTCGCCAGCGTCGTCGCGTGCACGACCAGCGGCAGCCCCGCCCGCTTCGCCTCGTCGCCGATGGCGAGCAGCACGGGCGTCCACTTCGCCACTTCGTCGTCGGCTTGGGTGACGAACCAGAACTTGATCGCCCCACTGCCGGCCTTCTTGTGTGCCTGCACCATCGCCCGCGCGGCGGCTTCGTCCTGCGGGAAGTCGAACTGGCGCGCGTCGGGCAAGGACAGCTTCGGGTCGAACGTCGCGAGCAGCGGGCCGGTCGCCAGCACGTGCGGGGCCAGCGGGTCCTTCGCCGTCGCCGCCTGCAGGCCGAGCGTCCACGGGTAGCCGCCGACGTCGAACACCGCGGTGACGCCGGCGTGCAGGAACGCGCGGTGGAACCGTTCGGGATGAGCCCGGTTGTCGGCCATCGCCTGCTCGTACGGGAACTGCTCGCGCACGTTCACGGCGTCGGGCCGGCCGTCGGCCCAGCCGGTCTGCGAGTAGTGCACGTGCGTGTCGATCAGGCCCGGCGTGACGTGCTGGCCGGCGAGGTCGACGGTGCGCACGCCGTCGGGGACCTTCGTGCTCGCGCGCGGGCCCACCGCGGCGATCGTGCCGTCGCGCACCACGACGACCGCGTCGGCGATCGCCGGCGAACCGTCGCCCGGATGCACGGTGGCGCCGACCAGCGCGAACGGTTCCTGTGCCGCGAGGGACGCGGCGGACCACAAGGCGATGGCGAGAGTGCGCACGGCGAACGTCGGCATCGCGGCATCATCACGCGCGCGGCGGCGAAACCAAGCCGGCGCCGCGCGCCGATGGCCTGGCGGGCTACGCGCCAGGTGCGGAGCCGACCGCGATGCGGAAGCCGTAGTCCGTGTAGGTCCGGTCCGGGGGCAGGCTGCTGCGCGCAGCACAGCGGCTGACGCGCACGTGGTGCCGCCACGAGCCGCCGCGCGAACTGCGGCGTGTGCCCGCGCTCGGACCGGCTGGGTTCCGGGTGGGGGCTGCCGCGTAGTAACCGGCGCCGTACCAGTCGCTGCACCACTCGTGCACGAGGTTGCCGGTGTTGTGCAGGCCAAATCCGTTCGCGGGGTCGCCGCCGACCTCGGGCAGCGTCGGCGCGCCGGCGTCGAGGCCGAGTGCGTGAGGGTCGTCGCCCCACGGGTACTGGCCGTTCCTGCCGCCGCGCGCCGCTTTCTCGCGTTCGGCTTCGGTCGGCAAACGGCACGGTTGTCCGGTGCAGGCGCGCAGCCATTCGCAGTAGGCGATCGCGTCGAACCAGCTGACCGCGACGACCGGTTGGTTCGGCGCCGCGAAGCGTTCGTCGCTCCAGGCCTCGGTGGGGCGATGCCCGGTTGCCTCGACGAAGCGGCGGTACTGCGCGTTGGTGACCGGATGCACGGCGATGGCGAACGCCGCGAGCCAGACGGTGCGCGCGGGGCGTTCGTCGGGTTGGCCGTGGTCGCAGCCCATCGGGAACTCGCCGGGTGCGATCGTCACCAGTTCGAGGCGCATGTCGCCCATGCTAGGCGCCGGCGGTGCGTTCCTTCACCGACTGGATCCGTCCTGCTCGCGGTGCACCTGCACGAGCCGCATCGTGTTGCCGTCGGGATCGTCGGCGTAGAACTCCGTGGTGCCCCAGGTCTGCGCGACCGGCGCGCAATGCACCGGCGACTGCGGCTTGCCGGCGACGTCGAGTCCGTTCGCGACGAACGTGGCGAATGCTCTGGCGAGGTCGGTCACGGGTACGACGACGGCCTGACCGAAGGCGCCGTCACCGGCGTGCGACGACAGGTGCAGTTCGGCGTGGTTGCGGCGCAGCACGGCGTACGCCGGATCGCCCTGCGCGGGCCAGCGGCTGTCGAGCTGGAAGTCGAGCACGCGCGTGTAGAACGCGAGCGATCGTTCGATCGAACGGCAGCGCACGACGGGAACGAGACTCATCACGGGGCTGGTGGAGACTCGGCGCCGGGTGCCGTGCGCAGCGGACGCGTCAGAAGCCGATCACGCCGTGCCCACCGTTGCTCGTCGTGATGCCGAGCGGGTTGGCGGCGGCGTCGAACGCGAACGCCTGCACGTAGAACGACGCGCCGGGGGCGTTCGGCACGTTCCACTGCCAGACGCCGGTGCCGAGCACGTTGGTGACGAGGCCGAGGTCGTCGCCCGACGCGAGCACCGAGCAGCCGGGCGCGCCGAGGAAGCCGAGCGACAGCGGCAGCGGGGTCGGGCCGTAGGCGGTGTTCGACAAGCCGAGGAACATGAACGACAGGCCTTGCAGCGGCAGGCCGGTCACGACGGTCGAGAACGGCTGGCCGACGCGCGGCAGCGATCCGAGCGATGCAGCGACCGCTGGCACGCCGTGGCTGCCGAGGCAGCCGGTGCCGTACGGCGTGAAGCTGGCACCAGCGGGCAGGGCGAACTCCCACGTGTCGCCGAGGTAGGAGTTCGAGTAGGACTGTCCCTGCACCCAGTTCGTCGAGCCGCCGAACAGCACGGTGCGTTGGCGCACGGGGTCGTACGCCATCGCGGCGCCGAACCGTCGGCCCGGCTCGAGCGGCGTGGCGATCGACTGCAGGGTGCCGTTCGCGAGTGTCCACGTGTGGCCCGGTTGCAGGGCGAGGTCACCGTCGAACATCACCAGCCGGTTCTGCGCCGTGTCGGTCGCGAACACGCCCGCCGCCGCCGGCGCACCTGCAGGCAGGCGTTGCTGCCAGTTCGTGCCCGTCCATTCGAAGAACGCCGCGCCGGTCGTGCCGTGCGTGCCGAGCACGAGGCGGTTCGCGACCGGATCGAACGCCATCGTCGGGTACTGCGCCGGCCAGGGCGTGAGGCCGGTCTGACGACGGATCCACGACACGCCGTCGAAGGTGAACGTGTAGCCGAGGGGATAGTTGGTGGAGCTTTGGTTCTGCCACAGCGTTCCCACGAACAGCACGAGCTGCGTGCTGACCGGGTCGTAGGCCATCGCCACGTTGACATAGTTTCCCGTGATCGGGATCGTCGGGATCGGCAGCTGGTTCGGATGCTGCAGCCAGTCGGTGCCGTTCCAAACAAAGATCCCGGCGCCCCAGCACAGCACCGCTTGATTGGTCGGTGCGTGGAACGCCATCGCCGCAAACGACGGATGGTCCCAATTCCACTGCGGCCATGGGGTGGAGGTCATCTTCCGGGTCCACGTGGTCCCATTCCACGTCCACGTCTCGTTTGGCGAGGAAGATGTGAACGGCGACGGCATGCCGCCGCACATCAGGATGTAGCCGTGCGCCGCATCCCAGCACATCGCCGGACTCACGCGCGGCCCCGGCGTCTGCAGTGGATTGGCCGGCGTCTTGTCGACCCATTGGGCGGGGGATGTCGCGGCAATTGCGAGAACGAGGAACGGCGTCAGCGAGCGCAGCATGGGGGGGGCACCTCTTCGAAGGCCTCGGATGGTAGAGGACTTCGCGCGACCTGGCCACCGCCGCCGGGCGGGGGCCGCGGGGCCGCAATCGGCGCCCTCGCCGAAGATCGATCAGCCGTTCCCGGAGCCGAACCGGGCCGGCAGCTTGCGCGCGCCGAACTTGCCGCGGATGCAGAAGTCGCAGACGCAGGAGGGCCGCTTGCCGTGCGCACCGGGAAAGTACCGCCAGCCGATGCCCTGCGGCAGCCGACGGCAGCGGTGGATCTCGTTCGCCTCGATCCGGCGCGGCACCACGCATTCCAAGCCCAGCGCATCCCCGGCCGCGACGAACACCAACTCGTCGTCCGGCACCCGGAAGTAGACGCCGGCGAGCGGACCCTGGTGGCTGCGTCGGAGTTCCCGAAGCCATTGGTGCGTCACCACGAAGTTGCGGCTCACCGGCACCGCGAAGACGCCGCCTGGGAAGGTGGCCGTGGCCGCGCTGCTGCCGCAGGCCCGAGCGGCGGATCCTCGCGACCAGCGACTCCGCCGTCAGGTGCACGAGCATCCGTGGGCCCGAACGGTAGCCGGCCCGATTCCGGAATCTTGCAGGGGCGCTGCCGTAGCGCCGCCCTTCGATTCCGACCTACACTTGGCCGCAATGACCGCCCCTGGTGAACCGACCCGCGCCGCCGATTGGGAAGCGTTCTACCGCGATTACCGGAAGCCCGGGTATGTGCCCGGATTCGAGATCACGACGAAGCTCGGTGGCGGCATGTTCGGGCTGGTGTACCGGGCGCGGCGGATGTCGATCGGCAAGGACTACGCGATCAAGTTCCTGCAGGTGGACGACGGCGAAGTGCAGAAGGCGGTGCTGGCGGAG
>JAEUHV010000518.1 GCA_016794485.1 Planctomycetota bacterium | reverse complement strand
CCTGATCGAGCTGCCGCAGCTCCTGCATGATGAGGTTGCCGATCACCTTGCTCGGCACCTCCTTGTCGAAGGCCTCCATGCACTGGCGTTCGATGCGGTCGACGATGACTTCGAGTTGCTCGACGCTCACCGGCCGCTTCTCGCACGCCCGCAACATGCCGCCGAGCACCTTGGCACGGTCGAACGCAGTGCGTTCGCCGTTCTTCTTCACCACGCGCAGCGGCGCCGTCTCGACCCGTTCGTAGGTCGTGTAACGGCGGCCGCAATCGGCACAGACACGCCGACGACGGATCGCAAACCCATCCGCGCTCGCGCGCGAATCGATGACACGGTCGTTGTCGGCCTTGCAGTACGGACAGCGCATGGCAACTTCGCTCTCTGCCTCGAACCGCCGCGACACACGGCGGTCCAAGGTGGTGACTCGGCGGATCGAAAGCCCGGCTGACCCCGGGCTTCCTGGCCTCACGGACGGCGGGACCATACTGGCCCAAGCCGTTGTGTGTCAAAGGGTCGGGCAGTGGAAGATCCTGCACTGCGCGCGATCTGGCGCGGCCGTCACTTGCCGAGGCAGAACCGGCCGTAGATGCGGTCGAGCAGGTGTTCGGGGGAATGGTGGCCGCCGATGCCGTCGAGGGCGACCAGCGCCGCCTGCAGATCGACGGCGACCAGTTCGGGGGGCGTCGCCGCGGCCAGGGCCCGCTCGACTGCGGCCTCTGCTTCCGCGAGCGCGCGCCGCAGCGGTCCACCGACGTCGACGACCTGCGCCGCGGTGCGCTGCGCCAGGAACGTCCGCAACGCCGGCAAGCCGAACCCGGTGCGCGCGCTGGTGGCGAACACGGGAACGTCGGCATGGGTGCCGGCGATCGCCGGCGGCAGCGGTGGCGCGACCCCGTCGTCGCACTTGGTCCACACGACCGCGAGCCAGGGCAGCGTTCCGACGAGCGGCCCGCACGGCACCTCGGGGGCGCCGCGGTCGAGCACGACCAGCGCCGTGCCGGCCCCGCGGCCGAGCCGGTCGCGCAGCGCCAACGCCTGCGCATCGACGGCGCCCGGCGCATCGAGGTCGCCTGGACCATCCCACAGCACACCGCCGTCCGGCAACGGCACCCGCAACAGGTCGCGCGTCGTGCCGCCCCGTTCATCGACCAGGCAGTGGCTCCGGCCGGCCAGCGCGTTGGCCAACGACGACTTGCCGGCGTTGGCGCGGCC
>JAEUHV010000502.1 GCA_016794485.1 Planctomycetota bacterium | reverse complement strand
CCGTCGACGCCGCGACTCCGGCGCCGACCGGGATGTCGCTGTGCAGCAGCACCTCGGCGCCGCGCTCCAGCGCAAGGCCCCGTTCCCGGGCGAGCACCAGCAAGCTGCCGAGCAACAACCCCGCCCACCGATCGTCCGGTGCGGCGAGCAGCAGCGCGCGGGCCTCGTCGTAGTCGATCGGATGGCCGGGCAGGCCGAGGTCGGCCAGCCGCATCGACAGCATCTGCGTGCGCGAACCGTCGCGGCACGGCGACCACAACCGCACCAGGTCGTCGTCGCGCGCCTGCACGGCGACACAGGCGGCCTCCGCGATCGGCGTCTGCAGGACGAGCGAGTCCGGCCCCGGCGCACGGCCGCCGAGCACGTCGAGGCGACCGGGTGCGCGCGTGATCAGGATGCGGCGATCCGGGCGGAAGAACGCCGGCACCGCCTCCTCGATCAGGCGGAACAACAGCAGCACCCCGAGCCCTTCGGCCGGATCCTGCGAGGGTTCGAAGTACTTCACGCGTGCGGCCTCGTCACCCGGGCCAGCATACGGAACGGTCCGGCCGGCACGGAAACTGGACTCCCCGGCGCACCGCCGTATCCTTCGCGCCCTTCCGCCACCGCCCGGGCTCATGGCCAATTCCAGGACCTCGCGTCGTTCCCGTTCCATCCTCCTCGCCGCCATGCCACTCGCCTTCGCGGCGTGTGGCGGAGCCGGCTACGTGCGCGTCATGTCGGTCAACCCGCCCGACGCGTCCGTCTACATCAACGGCGTCCGGGTCGGCCAGGGCAGCGGGCGCCCCTACACGTTCGACTTCTCCACCACCGAACGCATCTACGTGCAGGCGACGCATCCGGACTACCAGCCCGAGATCGAGTGGTTCACCAAGGAGAGCATCCAACAGATGATCGATGCGAACCTCGACGTGAAGATCACCCTGCGGCCGCGCTGAGAGCCCGAGGAAGAACATGACACGGGCTCTCAGCACCACGTCTGTGGCCGCCTGCGCAGCCACGCAGAGAGTTCGAAACCGATTGTTTCTCACTCTCTGACCCAAACCGCCGTAACCCCTCGAACCGGCCATCGCAAACCATGGACATCCCCATGCGCCCCATCCGCCGTCTCCTCTGCCTGTCGACGCTGTGCGCCATGACCGCTTGCGGCAGCATCCCGACCAAGGCGTTCGAGTTCGACGCGATCGACACCGCTGAACAACCGCGTCCGTGCCTCGTCGTCGTCAACGACGACTGGGTCGGCGCTGCCGAGAAGAACCAGTTCGTGAACGTCGACGGCGACGACGCGCTGCGCCTCGAGATCCCGTTCACGGCCGCCGAGATCGAAGTGACGATCGCGCCGGTCCTGGTCGAGAGCGGCAAGGTCACGCGCGTGCCGAAGACGCGCAAGGAAGCGCGCGACTACTCGGGCTTCATGGACGACACGCGCCGGCTGCGCCTGCTCGATCCGATGCGCCAGTTGTTCATCCTGGCGCGCAAGAGCGGTTCCAGCTGACCGTCGGCCGCACCGTCAGCGCGGCCAGTCGAGACCGGGGAAACCCTGGACCCGCAACACCACGCGGCAGCCGAAGCCGCGCCGCGCGTCGGACTTGTCCGAGTCGAGCAGCTTGCCCTCGGCCTGTTCGCGCGCCTTGGTCTCGCTGGTGTCGTTGTAGCGGCCCCCGGCGAGCTGGGCCGTGGTGGCCCCCGCATCGGCAGCCAGCCATTCGGCGACGTTGCCGGCGAGGTGGTGCAGCTTCACGCCTTCGGTCGTGCGCCAGCTGAGCCCGCCGGCGTCGACCTCGGCGAGCGACTGGTTGCTCGGGTTGCGTTTGTCCGATTCGTTGCTCCACTCCTCGCCCCACGGGAAGCGGAACTTGCCGCCGTCGCCGAACGCCGCCAGCGACCATTCCGCGGCGGTCGGCAACGCGCGCCCGTGCCACGCCGCGAACGCCGCGGCCGCGTGCCAGGTCAGGTTGTCGACCGGAGTGCGCTCCGCCTTGACGTCCTTGGCGAGCAGCTCGGCGAGCCGTTCGGGCGACATGGCACAGCCGGGCAACCGATCGGCAACCCGACCGAACCGCTGCTGCGGGTCGCCTTCTCCCGCCGCGGCCCGCAGCTCCGCGACGAACGCGGCGAACTCGGCCTTGCTCACTTCGGTCGCCGACAGGAAGAACGGTGCCACGGTCGCCCCACCCTTCGTGCGGCCGCCGGGGATCGGCACGAGGCCGGCCACGACGGCGCGCAACTGCTCGAGCGCAGCGATCCAGCCGTCGAGCTTCTTGCCGCCTGCGGCAAACATCGGCACCGCGCGCAACCGCGTGCGCGCGGCGCCCAGTGCCGTCAAGGCCGCGTCGACGCCGAGCGTCTTGCCGAGCGCGTCGAACGCAGCGGTGCACTGCGCCAGCACTTCCCCGGCGGCGAGGAACTCGGCCCGCGCCTCGTTCCCGGCCGCACCGGTCGTGGCCAACGCCGCGGCCGCGGCGAGTTCGCCCTTGCCGAAGTGGCCGTCGAGCTGTTGCAGGCGCTGCACGGCCGCAGACCAGCGCTCCTTCGCCGCGCCGAGACGCTGCAGGGTGCCGGCGACCTCGGCGTCGCCGGAATGGGCCTTGGCCGCCTCGCGCAAGGCCTGCAGCGACTGGCCGGCTTCGTCCGCCAGCGCCGTCCATTCGGCCAGGGTCGCCACTCCGACGAGACGACGCGACAGTTGTTCGGCGTCGGCGTGCCACTGCTCGCGCTGGCCCGTGCGGGCGACCTCGGCCTCGGCGGTGGCCAGGGCCGCCTCGGGAATCGCCGCCTCGATCGCGTCGCGCGCCGCGGCGAACCGGGCGACGGCTCGCTCACGCGTGGTCCGCAAGGCCTGCACCGCGGCCGCGGCCTCGGCACCCTTGCCCTTGGCTTGCTGCCAACGCGTGAACGACGCAGCACACGCAGCCACGGTGGCGGTCTGCAGCGCCGCCTCGGCCCGCAGTTCGCCGCGCAGGGCCAGGGCCCACGCCGGCAACTGGCCGTCCGGAGTGCGCACCGGCTGCAGCGCGCGGTCGATCGCCTGCCAGTAGTCGGTGACGTCGTCGAACGGTGGCTTCGGGGGATCCGGATACTGCTGGGCCTTCAGGCCGAGCGCCTGCTCGCGCGCGAGCCTGGCCGTCTCGATGGTGTTGAGCAGCAGCGCGCGCGCCTCGACCTGGTCCCGCCTGGTCGGCGCCAGGTTCTGCACGCGGTCGCGCAGCGCCTCGGTCGGTCCCTCGCCGGCGAACTGCGACTGCACCGTGGCCAGGACCCCGGCGACATCGACGTCGACGAGCGGACCGGTGGTCGGCTCGGCCGCGAGCGCCCGGCGCGCCTTGTCGAGCAGCTCCACGGGAAGGTCGGTGCGCAGCCGATCGCGCAGGTTGGGCACCAGGTCGTGCAGCGCAGTGCGCGCCGACTCGATCACCCGGAGCCGCTCGCCGAGGTCCGCGCGCAGTGCCGCGTCGTTGCCGGCCTTCTGCAGCGCATCCTGCCATTGCGAAAACGTCGTCGCGAGCCTCGCCAGCGCCAACGCCGACAGTTCGCCCTCGGCCCGCGCGGCCGCGACGGTCCGGTCGCGCCAATCCACCAGGTCCGGGCCGCATTCCTCCGCCTGCCTGGCCGCCGCGGCCACCAGCGCACAGTGCTGCTTGAGGTCGTCGAACGGAAGTGCGAGGTCGGTCGGTCGCGCGATCGCGGCGAGGGCCTGCTGCATCGCGAGGCTGCTGCCGATCGCGGCGACCAGCCGGTCACGGTCGACTCGCTGTTCGGCCGGCAGGTCCAGCTCGGCGATCTGCCGCTGCAGCGCCGCCGTCGGCCCCTCGGACCGCAACCGCGCGCGCAGCTCGGGCAAGGTCGCCGACACGGTGGCGCCACCGTTGCCGTTCGCATCGACGGTGCCACCCACCACCGGCTCCTTGGCCTGTTGCGACTGCCACCAGAGCCAGCCGCCGCCACCCGCCGCGAGCATCAAGCCGATTGCCGCAAGGACCGCACCACGGCCGGGCTTCGCCGCCTTGGCCGCCTTCGCCACCGGCTTGCGGGCCGCACCTGGCCCGACGCCGCCGGCCGCGCGCTTCTTCAACGTGATGGTCGCGCCTTGTTCGACGAGCACGAGGTCGTTGAGCAGTTCCTCGTAGCTGTCGTAGCGGTCCTCGCGCCCCAACGCCGTCATGCGTTCGATCACGCGCGACAGCGGGTTGTTCTCGTCGAGGCCGGGCAGCGCCTTCCACAGACACAGGTTGGCGAGCTTGGTCTTGGTCGCGATCAGTTCGTAGACGCTGCTGGCGCGGATCGGCGGCTCGCCCGTGAGCAGGTAGTAGAACGTCGCGCCGAGCGAGTACATGTCGCTGCGGAAGTCGAGGTCGGGCTCGCCCTGGCACTGCTCCGGGCTCATGTAGAGCGGCGTGCCGACGAGTTCGGACGTCAGCGTCATGCTGAAGTCCTCCTGCAGCGGTTTCGCGATCCCGAAGTCGGCGATCTTCAGCACGCCGCGGTCGGTGATCATCAGGTTGTCGGGCTTGATGTCGCGGTGCACGACCTGCAGCCGCTGCGCCTCTTCGAGCCCCTTGATCGCCTGGCGCAGCAACGGCAGCGCTTCGCCGACCGGCAAGCGACCGCCGGCCAGCAGCTTGACGTGGTCGCGCAGGTTCTTGCCCTGCACGAACTCCATCACCAGGTAGTGCACACCGAGTTCGAAGCCGACGTCGTGCACCATCACGACGTTGGCGCTGTTGAACTTGCCGACCGTGCGCGCTTCGACCTCGAAGCGCTTCAGCATGCGCTGGTCGGTCATCATCTCGGGCCGGATGACCTTCACCGCGACGTCGCGGTCGAGCTTGAGCTGACGCGCCTTGTAGACCGCACCCATGGCGCCGCGGCCGAGCATCTTGTCGAGGCGGCAGCCGCCGAGCGTCTTGCCGACGAACGGGTCCACGGGCCCAGCCGGTGCCTTCGCGGGTCCGGCGGCCGCGGGAACGGAGGCGGGAGCCCCCGCGTCGGGCGGCTGTGGTGCCGATGGCTTGCCCGGCAACGGCTTGCCGTCCTTGCCGGCATTCGTGCCGCGGAACGGCACGGTGCGCTCCTCCGGCGGCGGGTTGCCTGGGTCGGGTCCGCCGTGGCGGGTCGGCTGGTCGTCAGGGTCGATCGGGCTCATCGCGGGGCAGCTCTCGCCGAATGGGGCCAGGACTTGTAGCCGCGAAGGGCGCGGGGCGCCAATCGCCCCGACCGGCGGGCCGTGCCGAATCCGTGTCGAATGCCGCATCGGCCACTCGTCTGGCTTCCGTCCGCCCATTGGCGGATCATTCCCCCTTCTCCAAGGAGTTCCCGCATGAAGCCCCGCCTGCTCGCCACGTTCCTGCTCGCCGCCCTCGCCGTCCCCGCCCTCGCCCAGGAGCCCGCCAAGCCCGGCCCCGAACACCAGAAGCTCGCCGCGACCGCGGGCACCTGGACCGCCGCCCTCGAGACGATGGGGCAGGACGGCAAACCGATGACCGTCAAGGGCACCCAGGTGACCAAGGTCGCGTGTGGCGGCTTGTGGCTGGTCGAGGACTTCACGGTGCCGGACTTCATGGGCGCGCCGTTCCACGGCCACGGCACGACCGGCTACGACACTGCGAAGGGCAAGTACGTCGGCACCTGGATCGACTCGATGAGCACCAGCGTGATGGTGACCGAGGGCTCCTACGACAAGAGTGGCAAGGTGCTGACGATGACCGGCACGGGTCCCGGGATGGACGGCAAGCCGGTGCTGATGCGCATGGTCACGACCGAGAAGGACGCGAACACGCGCGTGTTCGAGATGTTGATGCCTGGCCCCGATGGCAAGGAGATGAAGACGATGACCATCACCTACACGCGCGCCGACGCCAAGACCGACAAGAAGTGACGCCCGGTCGGCACTAGACTGCCGGCTCCCTCGCCGCGCTTCCGGATGCCACGCCTGCACGCCACGACGTTCCTGCTGTTCGTACTGTCCGGGTTCTGCGGACTCGTCTACCAGATCGTCTGGCTGCGGCTGGCGTTCGCCGCGTTCGGCATCGTCACCCCCGTCCTGTCGATCCTGCTGTCGGCATTCATGGCCGGGCTCGCGCTCGGCTCGTGGCTCGGCGGCCGCCTCGCCGGACGCCTCGTTGCCGGCGGTGCCGGCCGCGCCGCGGTCGCCTACGGTCTCGTCGAGTGGGGCATCGCATTGGGCGCGGTCGTCGTGCCGTGGGTGTTCGGGCTGGGCGAACAGGCGCTGCTCGCCGCCGGCGAGGCGTCGAGTGCCGGCTACCTGCTGCCGTCGGCGGCGTGGCTCGCCGGTGCGATCCTGCCGTTCGCGACGCTGATGGGCGCGACGTTCCCGCTGATGATGGGTTTCCTGCGCGCGCGGGCGCCGGGCGACGAACGCACGTTCAGCTGGCTCTACCTCGGCAACGTGATCGGCGCGATGCTCGGCGCCGCCGCGACGGCCGCGGTGCTGATCGAATGCCTGGGCTTCCGCTCCACCCTGCTGGTCGCCGCCGCCGGCAACGTCGCCATCGGCCTGCTCGCGTTCGGGCTCGCGCGCCAGGCGGCTCCGACGCCAGCCGGCAACGGCACCGCCGTGCCGCGGCAGGTCGACCGGACCGCGCTGCCGACCGGGTTCGCACCGCGCACCCGCGTGGCGCTGCTGTTCGCGACCGGCTTCACGTCGATGGCGATGGAAGTCGCCTGGACGCGGGCCTTCACGCCGGTGCTGTGGACGACGATCTACGCGTTCGCCGGCGTGCTCACGACCTACCTGTTCGCGACCTGGCTCGGCTCGTTCTTCTACCGTCGCCACCTGCGGCAGGGCACCACCATCGACGGCCGCGCGATGCTCGCGCTGCTGTTCGTCGCGTCGCTGCTGCCGCTCGTGCTCAACGACCCACGCCTGCACCAGAGCGTGCCCGTCGTCCTCGCCAGCATCGTGCCGATCTCGGCGCTGCTCGGCTACCTGACGCCCCAGCTGATCGACGAGCATGCGCGCGGCGAACCGGGCCGCGCCGGCACGGCCTATGCGGTGAACGTGTTCGGCTGCATCCTCGGGCCGTTGTTCGCCGGCTACCTGGTGCTGCCCGCCCTCGGCGTGCAGTGGACGTTGCTCGCCTGCGCCGCGGTGTACCCGGCGTTCCTGGCGCTCGCGCACACGACCACCCGGACCCCGGCCGTGCGCATCCTGGCCACGCTCGGCCTGCTCCTCGCCGCCGCAGGCACGTTCGTCGTGCGCACGCACGAAGACCCGGCCGCGTACGCCGGCGCCACCGGTGACGCGAAGGTCGAAGTCCGACGCGACCACGTCGCCAGCGTCGTCGCCTACGTCGCCGACGAACCGCGCGACGGCCCCGCCAAGGACCGCATGCGCATGCTGGTGAACGGCGTGGGCATCACGCACCTGACGCCGCTGACCAAGGTGATGGCGCACCTGCCGCTGGTGCTGCGCGAAGCGCCGCCCGAATCCACGCTGGTGATCTGCTTTGGCATGGGCACGACGTTCCGCTCGCTCGCGACCTGGGGCGGTCGCGTCACCGCGGTCGAACTGGTGCCGAGCGTCGCCGCGTCGTTCGGCTTCTACCACGCCGACGCCGACGCCGTGCTGGCCCGGCCCGGGTCGCGCATCGTGATCGACGACGGCCGCCGCTTCCTGAAGCGCACCGCCGAGAAGTTCGACCTGATCACGCTCGATCCGCCGCCGCCGGTCGAAGCCGCCGGGTCGAGCCTGCTCTACTCGCGCGAGTTCTACGAAGTCGTCAAGGCACGGCTGTCGCCCACCGGCGTGCTGCAACAGTGGTTCCCCGGCGGCGAGGCGGCGATCTCGCAGGCCGCGGTCAACACGGTCGCGCAGGCGTTCCCGCACGTGCTGGTCTACCGTTCGTTCGAGACGCCCGAAGGTGCCAAGGAATACGGCATCCACCTGCTGGCGGCGATGTGGCCGATCGCGCCGCCGACGATCGAGCGGGCGCTGGCCAAGATGCCGCCGGCGGCGGTGACCGACCTGCTCGAATGGGTGCCGCCGGGCATCACGCACGAGCAGGCGTGGCACTACATCCTGAAGATGAAGGTCGACCTGGCCAGCGAACTGCCGGCGAACCGGGCCCTCGGCATCACCGACGACCGCCCGTTCAACGAGTACTTCCTGCTGCGTCGGCGCCTGTTCGGGCCGGGGTCGTTCCTCGAGAACACGTTGCCGCGCTGAGCCCGGGCCACCCGCCGACCGACGCGACGCGCCCGCCGGAGGCCTGCCGCCAGCAGCCCGCCCCCCCAGCCCCGCCGTTCGCCTGTTCCGCTGGCATCGCCCGCCCGCTAGCCTCCGCTCCATGGCCGCTACCAAGAAGACCGCGAAGAAGCTCAATCCCGCCCTCTCCAAGCCCGTCCAACCCGATGCGGTGCTCGCCGCGATCGTGGGAGACAAGCCGATCCCGCGCTCCGAGATCACCAAGAAGATCTGGGACTACATCAAGAAGAACGGGCTGCAGGACACGAAGAACAAGCGCAACATCAACGCCGACGACAAGCTCAAGGCGGTGTTCAACGGCAAGGCGACCGTGAACATGTTCGAGATGACGAAGCTGGTGAACGGCCACATCAAGGCCTGATCCGGCTCGCGCAAGGCGCGACCCGACTCGGCGATGGCCAGGCCGCCGCAACGCGGGGTCTACATCCGCGCGATCCAACCTCCAGGCCCCGCTGCGACGGCGCGATTGACGGCAATCCGGCTCGCGCAAGGCGCGACCCGGCTCGGCGATGGCCAGGCCGCCGCACCGCGGGGGCAACATCCGCGCGATCCAACCACCAAGGCCCCGCTGCGGCGGCGCGATTGACGGCAATCCGGCTCGCGCAAGGCGCGACCCGGCTCGGCGATGGCCAGGCCGCC
>JAEUHV010000493.1 GCA_016794485.1 Planctomycetota bacterium | reverse complement strand
TCGATTCCGCCGGTGCCGGCCACGACCTGCACCCGAGGCCTTCCTGCGCCCGTGTCCTGTGCACGCGACACTCCCCAAGGCAGCATCGCCAGCAAGCACAGAAAGGCACGGATCGCGGGCAGGAACACGGCAGGCCGGCGTCATAGTCTGCCATCCCCGGCCACAGAAGGGCCGGACCAACGTCCCATCGGAGAACCCATCGTGAAAGCCTGGTCGATCGCCGTCCCCGCTCTCGCCATCACCGCCCTCGCCATGGTCCCCCAGGACCCGAACTCCGCGGATCCATCGCTGGTCGACCAGAGTGCCGTCGCCTCGATCTCGGAGTTGAACTACATCAACCTGCAGGGCACGTCGGTGAACGTGCCGGCGCGCAGCGTCGTCGAGATCCGCTTCCTCGACGATGCGGGCGAACACATCCGGCTCGAGCTGCTCTACGAGAACGGTGACTACTCGCTGCTCACCGTGCAGGGCTTCCACTTGCTGCGCAACAACGGTTCGGCGCGCGAGGTGCGCCTCGTGCGCGGCAAGTCGACTCGCATGCGCTTCCCGCGCCTGCCCTGACCCGACGGTGCCATCGCCGATTGCCGCGGCAGTGTCGCGGACTTCACCGGCGAGGCGTCTGCGGTCGAAAAGCCGGCGGCAGGAAGGATCGGGTCGGAACACTCGGCATGACCCGTTCCACGACATCGCTGCATCGCCACTTGTTGACGCGCTCGGACCTCGCCCACTTGCAGGTTCCCGCCGGCGATGTGCTCACGTGGCTCGCCGAGGGCATGATCGAACAGGTCGGTGAACTCAGCGCGGACGATCCGGTGTTCATGGTGCCGTCCGCGGAGCTGCGGCGGCAACTGACCCCACGTCTCGCAGCGATCGGCAAGTCGACGGTTGTGCTGACGCCCTTGCGCGTGCGTTCGCTCCTGATGCGCGCACTGCTCGCGAACGATGCTCCGGCAGCGACGTCGGATCAGGACGTTGCCGCCAACACCGACGACATTGCGTTGGTCACTGCCCTGCAATCGGCTGCGGCCGAGATCGAGGCCGATGTCGAAGTGATGCTGCGGCTCGCGGCGGAAGAGGCACGGCTCGAGCAACTCGAGCAAGTCGAAGCCGCAGCAGACACGGACTCGACTGCTGGTCCGGCCGCAACTGCACAGGAACCTGCGCTTCCGTCCGACGGCGAGCCCGCGAGCGCAGCGGAAGAACCCGCGCCAGAATCGACGCTCGCCGCGGAGCCGGATGCGGATCCGCTCGAAGACGAGGAGTGCTTCGAGTTCGACGATCTCACCAGCGCCCTGGACGCACTTCTGCCGGATGCACCCGTTGCGGCCGAAGTGCCTTGCGCGCCAGCCGACAACGAAACCGACCACGTCGAGCCCTTGTCCACGGAACCGACCATGCCTGTCGAAGCCGATCCCAGCCACGATTCCGCGCATCTCGATGCGATTCGGCCTGCGGCGGAAGAACCCGAGACACCACCGCGACTGCCGACAGGCGCCGAAGTCGCCGCCGTTCTCGACCTGTTCGAGACGAAGGGCGAGCCCACACCGCCGACCGCTGCGACCGAAGCCGAAGTCGAGCCAGCACCCGAACCGGACCACGAGCCTGAGGCAGTGTTCGCGCCACCCGATGTCGAATCGGCCCCGCCGATGCCGCTGCCGACGCCACCGCCGACGACCGTGCCGACGCCGGTCGCAGGGGAGGCGATCGAACGCGTGGAGTCGTTCCTGGCACAACTGAAGGACACCCTGGTCGAACTGGCACAACGTCCGGCACCCGCAGCTCCGGTCGCGCCGCCTCCCACACCACCACTCGACGTCACGCCGCTCGTGCTGGCCCTGCAGCAAGGCTTCGAGCGATCGCACCAACAGGCGGAAGCCGCGAAGGTGGCGATCACGACCCTCGGCGAACGCGTGGCGGCCTTGGGTCCGGACCTGCAGGCGATCGCAACGCGGCCGATCCCGGCGCCACCGCCGCCGGCCGCGCCGGCCGCGTCGGAACAGCGGGTCGAACGGCCCATGACGGAGTTCGTCGTCGCACGCACGAGCCGAGCCCCGGTCGTGCTGCTCGCTCTCGCCGCGATGGTCGTCGCCTGGTCGGTGCTGTTCTGGGTCAAGACCGGTTCGATGAAGCTGGCGCTGGGCACGCTGATCGCCGGCAACCTCGTCGGGTGTTCGTTGATCGCCTTCGGTCGCCAACGCTGACCGGTCCGCGCGATCTCATGTGCGGCTGGCGGGCGTGATCAGGTTCGCCAGCAACCGCACGGCCCCAGGATGCAGCTTCTTGAGTTGTCGCCACAAGGACAACGCGCAGTAGACGAACTCGCCGTCGCCGCAGCGCGCATGCAGCAGCGCGCCACGTTCGACCGGCTGTCCGGGATCCTGCATCGCGAGCAGTTCGGTGTATTCCGCGGAGTACGTGTTCGGCAGATAGAGGGCGCGCTCCTGGTCCCAACCGTCCCAGTCGCCCGCCTCGATGCGGTTGGGATGGGTCAACAGGACGTGCTCGGGCAGCAGCATCGAAACCGGCGCATCGGCCCGCGTCACGCGGCTGCGGCCGACCTGGAACGGCGCAAAGGGCGCCCCGAAGAAGTTCTCACCCTCGGGATGGAACTCGACGTCCTTTTGGTAGAAGACGACCAGGCGGCGGCCTCGTCGCGCGGCGAAGTCGAGCAGGCGGCGGAA
>JAEUHV010000430.1 GCA_016794485.1 Planctomycetota bacterium | reverse complement strand
TGAACGCGCACGCCGGCTGCTGCAGCAACTGCAGGGCGGGCCCGGCCTCGACCAGTTGGCCGTCGTGCAGCACGCAGAGGTCGGTCGCGAGTGCGAGCGCTTCGTCGCGGTCGTGCGTGACCAGCACCGTCGTGAGGTTGCGCTCGTCGGCGAGCGTGCGCAGCAGCAGCACCAGCGCGTCGCGTTGGTGCACGTCTACCGAGCGCAGCGGTTCGTCGAGCAGCAGCACCGAAGGGTTGGGCGCCAGCGCCCGCAGCAGGCCGAGTCGCTGCGCTTCGCCGCCCGAGAGCTGGCTCGGCTTCTTGTGTGCGTGCGCCTGCAATCCGGCCCGCGCCAGCAGCGCCATGGCGTCGGCGGTGGCGAGGCCCGGGGCCGCGAACTGCAGGTGGGCGAGCGCCGTCATGTGCGGCCACAGCGCCCCGTCCTGGAACACCAGCTGCACGGAACGCCGGTCGGGCGGCGTGTGCGTGCGCTCGTCGTCGACGACGACGTCGCCGATCCGCACGCTGCCGGCGTCGGCGCGTTCGAGGCCGGCGAGGCAGCGCAGCAGCGTGGTCTTGCCGGAGCCCGACGGACCGACGATCGCGAGCCGGCCGCCGGCCGGTACGGAGATCGACAGCGGGCCCAGCGTGAAGCCGGGTCGCTGCAGGCGGAGATCGTGGACGGTGACGGGGCGGGACACGTTCAAGAGAGGGAAGAGAGCCTACGGCCGGCGAGCAGCGCCGGCACCAGGGGGACGAGCACGGCGATCGCCAGCAGCAGCAGCGCGATGACGCCGCTCCAGTCTTCGTGCTGGAAGTGCACGGCGTTGGCGAGGCGCCGCACCGCGGTCGCGTTCGCGGCCGGCAGCACGACGGCGAGGTCGAGTTCGCGCAGGCTCAGCACGAATACCAGCACCCACGCACTCCACGCCGCGGGCAGCAGCGGTTGCACGTGCAGGCGCAGCGCGCGCACGAATGGCGGGCGCGCGACGAAACGTCCGGCCTCTTCGGCGGCGAGCGATTGCCGGCGCACCTGCGAGCCGAGTGTGAGCGCCGCGAACGGCAGGAAGCGCGCCGCGTAGGCGGCGCCGGCGAAACCCCAGCCCTGGTCGAAGCGATCGCCGAGCTGGCGCAGCACCGGGGCGTCGTGGAACGAGCGGATCAGCGCGATGCCGAGCAGCACCGCCGGGACCGCGGCCGGCAGGGCCGCGGCCAGTTCGAGCAGCGGCCAGCGGCGGGCCGACTGGCGCGCCAGCGGCAGGGCGAGCAACACGACGACGGTGCCGACCGCCAGCGCCAGCCACACCGAGTGCAGCAGGTCGGGCAGTCCCTGGTCCATGGCCTTCTGGAAGCTTTGGCGGGCGTAGTCGAGCGACATCGGTTCGAGCTTCTGCGCCGAGCCGAGCACCCAGCGCGTCAGCACCAGCACCGGCATGCCGATGCCGACCAGCAGGTAGCCGACCGGCAACAGCAGGGCCGGCCAACGCCACGCGCCGAGGGCGCGCACCGGCAGCGCTTTCACGACGCCGCGATCCGGCGCGTGCGCGCGCAGCCGCAGCGCCGCCCACAACAGGCAACCGAGGCAGGCGAGGAACGGCAGCGCCGCGGTGATCGGGCTCTGCAGTTCGGCGAACGTGGTGCCGACCGCGCGCCGCGTCCAGCGGCTGAAGATGCCCTCGGCGTAGGTGTGCCACGTCTTGCCCTTCACGGTCAGGAACTCGGGCACGCCGTGGTCGGCGACCGTGAACAGGAACGCGAGCAGGCAGCCGGCGAGCAGTTCGGGCGCGATCGCGCGCAATAGCCAGCGTTCGGCGCGGGTGCTTCCGCGCAGCAGCAGTGCCGCCTCGTAGGCACGGCCGTCGACCGCGCGCAGGCCGCGGGCGGCGAGCACCGCGACGAACGGTGCGTGGGCCGTGCCGAGCAGCAGCACGCACGGCCAGAAGCCGTTCGCCGGGAACAGGTCGGAGAACCCCATCGCGACGAAGATCGGCGGCACCACCAGCGGCGCCACACCGAGCGGCCCGAGTACTCCGGCCCCGGGCAGGTCGGTGCGCGTCGAGAGCCACGCGTGGCCGCCGCCGAGCACCAGTGACACCAGCGTCGCACACAGGCCGAGCTGCAAGGTCGCGACCACCTGCGCGCCGAGCGCCGCGTCGCCGGCCAGGGCCGCCCACGCCGCCAGCGTGAAACCGTTCGCATCGAAGAACGTCTGCCCGAACAGCTGCAGCAGCGGCAGCGCCACGAACACCGCCAGGAACACCAGCGCCAACCCCAAGGGCGCCTTGCTGGCGAAGTCGGTGCGGGTGGGACGGTTCACGGCATCACCGGTTCACTTGGCCCAGCGCTGGCCGAACTCGGCGCTGCAGCGGGCGAGGTTCTCCGCGGTCTTCGTGACGTCCCACGCCATCGCACGGAACTCGCCGACCTTCTTCACCGCGGCATCCTTCGGCCCCGGCACGCCCGCGCGCAGCGGAATCTGCGCGCCATCGGCCGCGGCGAGCAGGGCTTCGGTCTCGGCCGACACGATGCGGTCGATCAGTTTCTTCGCCGCGTCCTGGGCCGGGCCGTTGGCGACGAGGCCGACCGCGTTCGGGATCAGCATCGTGCCGATGCCGCCGTCCTGCTGGTCGGGGAACACGCACGCGACCTTGTGGCCCTTCTGCATCGCGACGTGGTAGTCGTCGGTGTCGGTCAGGGCCCACGGCAGCTTGCCGTCGCGCACGGCCCGCATCGTGGCGCCGTTGCTCTGCAGGAACTGCACGTCGTTGGCGAACAGGCCGTCCACGAACTTGCCGAAGGCGTCGTCGCCCAGCACCTGCCGCAGGGCGGTGAAGTGCGTCAACGTCGTGCCGGTGAGCGGCCGCGCCACGGCACACTTGCCCTTCCACTTCGGGTCGACGAGGTCCATGCAGCTCTTCGGCCAGGTGGCCGGATCGGGCAGCAGCTCGGTGTTGACGATGAGCACGCGCGCGCGCGCAGCGAACCCGACCCAGCGGTGCTGCGGGTCGCGCCATTGGGCCGGCAGGTCCGCGGCCGCCGGCGATTCGTACGGCGCCAGGATGCCCTGCTGCGCCAGCCGCACCACCTGGGCCAGCTCGTTGCACCAGAACACCGACGCGCGCGGGTTGCCCTTTTCCTCGAGCAGGGCGCTGACGAGCCCCACGGTCTTGCTGGCTTCGGTGTCGTGGCGCTGCACGAGGTCGATGCCGAGTTCCTTGGCGTAGCGGTCGAGCAGCGGGCGGCTGAACTGTTCGTCGAGCGCGACGTAGACGGTCGGACCGTCGCCGCCGCTGCATGCGGCGACGGCCAGGAACAACCAGGCGGCGAGGGCTTTCATGGGAGGCGAAGGGGCGGGACGTGGCGAACGGGGAGGGCGACCGCGTGCAGGCTACTTGTCGCGGTACTTCACGTGGCATTCCTTGCAGCCCTTGTTGAGGGCCGCCAGCTGCTTCTCGGCCGAAGCCTGGTCGCCGTTGCGCACGGCCACGTCGAGCGCCTTGCTGCCGTCGATCGCCTGCTGCAGCATCGTCTGGTAGTCGCCGGGCAGCGCCTTGCTCTCCTGGTCGTTCTGCAGGTTCGCGAACAGGCCGGCCAGCCGCGCGGTCTCCTTGGTGGCGACCAGGTCGGGGTGGTCGTCGGGCGCTTTCCAGCCCGCCTTGTGCGCCTGCTTGACCAGGTCGATCACGAGGTCGATCTCGGCCATCGTCGCAACCATGCCGCTCACCTTGGTGATGCTCGGCAGCGACTTCGGGTCGACCTTCAGCTCCGCGGCCGGCAGCGGCTTCGCTTCGGCGACCGCCTGCCACAGGCCGGTGTATTCCTTCGCGGTCCCCGAGACCTTCATGCGCTGCTGCGCGACTTCGGGCGTGAGCTTGCCGGCCATGACCATGGCCGAACCGAGCGCTGCGGCGCTGCGGTGCTTGCCGTGGTGGCAGTGCATGTAGATCGGTTGCTCGCAGCTGCTCAGGGCCTGGGCGAGTTGCTTCTGCCGTTCCGGCGTCACGGTGTCGTAACTGATCGGCAGGTGCACGTAGCGCATGCCGAGTTGCTCGGCGATGGCGACGTCCGGGGTGGCACCGTCGACGCTCACGATCGTCTTGATGCCCATCGCCGCCAGCGTGTGCAGGCCTTCCTCGCCTTCCGGCACGCCGCCGCAAACGATGTCGTCGGCGTAGGTGACGACATTGTGCAGTCCGGGCAGGGTCGCGGACTTGTCGGCGCCTACCTGCGGGGCCGGGATCCTGGCCGTCATCCCGTTCGGATCGACCTTGGTGGTGTTGCAGCCGCTCGTGATGACGAGGGCGAGGACAACCGAAGTGGCGAAGGCGAAGGGCGGGGTGCGAGTAGCCATGTGCCCGCCATGGCAACCACCGTGCCAACCTATTCGGGGCCGGCGTCCCCGCTGCGGATGCCCTTCGCGTCGATGCCGAGTTCCTTCAGGCGCCGATGCACATGGCCGCGCGAGATGCCGGACCGCGCCGCGGCCTCGGTGATGCTGCCGTGGCAGCGCGCGAGCAGGTTCGTGAAGTAGATCCGGTCGAACCGCGCCCGGGCCGCCTCGTAGTGGTCGTCGGCCGGGTCCTGGGCCTTCTGCGCCACGGCCTGGCCGCCGTCGCCGCGCACCACGTCGGGCAGGTCGGCGACGCCGATCTCCGAGCGCGGCCCGGCGAAGACGACCATGCGCTCGACCAGGTTCTCGAGCTCGCGCACGTTCCCGGGCCAGTCGTAGGCGGTCAGCGCCGCCAGGGCATCCGGAGTCAGCTGGTGGGTGGGGCGGCCGTCCTTGCCCAGGCGCTGCAGGGTCTGGGCGATCAGGAACGGCACGTCTTCGCGGCGTTCGCGCAACGGCGGCAGCCGCAGCGACACGACGTCGAGGCGCCACAGCAGCTCGGCGCGGAACCGGCCCTGGGCCACGAGGGCGGGCAGGTCGCGGTTGGTCGCCGCCAGGATCCGAACGTCGACCCGCACCGGGTGCTGTGCCCCGAGCGGCTGGAACTCGCGGTCCTGCAGGAAGCGTTCGATCTTTGCCTGCGCCGACAGGCTCATGTCGCCGATCTCGTCGAGGAACAGGGTGCCGCGGTGCGCCCGCTGCAGCAGGCCGGGCTTCTTCTTGGTGGCGCCGGTGAACGCGCCTGGCTCGTGGCCGAACAACTCGCTCTCGACCAGGGTGTCCGGCATCGCTGCGCAATTCAGGGCCAGGAACGGCTGGTCGGCGCGGCCCGAGCGCAGGTGGAGGGCCTTGGCGACGAGTCCCTTGCCGGTGCCCGAGGCGCCGGTCAGCAGCACGGTCGAGTCCGAACTGCCGAGCAGGTCGACCTGGCGGCCGAGTTCGGCCATCGCCGGGCTGTGCGTGCACAAGCCGATGCCGCGGTCGGGCCCGGCCAGCATCGCCTTCAGGTTGCGGTGCTGCGCGCGCATCGCCGCGTGCCCCAGGGCGCGCTCGAGCCGAAGCTGCAACTCGGCGATGGTGAACGGCTTCTGGACGAAATCCGCGGCGCCGAGGTGCATCGCCTCGACCGCCGAATCGACGGTGCCGTGCGCGGTCATCAGGACCACGACCAGGTCGGGAACCAGCGACCGCAGGCGACCCAGGACCGCCAGGCCATCGAGGCCGGGCATGCGCAGGTCGACCACGGCCAGGTCGAAGCGCCGGGCCTCGGCGAGCGCCAGGGCTTCGGTGCCATCGGCGGCAACGGTGACGTCGTACTGCAGACGCGCGAGGCCGCGCTGCAGGAAATGGCGCATGCTCTCTTCGTCGTCGACGACGAGGGCGCGCACGATGGGCCAGGGAGCGGGTTCGGACACGGAGGGACACCTGCCAAAGGGCATGCCATGGGGTTTCGGCCGCCTCTGGTCGGGGAACCGACCCAGTGTGCCAGATCGGCGACACATCCGTTCCTCTGGCGTAACGGAAGCTGGGATGGGCATCCTCACTTCCGGCGAACCGCTGGCCGATGAGCGGTGGGCCCAATGGTCCATCTGCGCACCCGCATCCTGCTGTTGTTGGCGGCGGTCGCCGCCACCTTCCTGGCGACGGCGTGGTGGGTCCAGCATCGGGTCGTGTTGCCGAGCTTCGTCGAACTCGAACGGCAACTCGCGGTCGCCGACCTCGACCGCGGCATCGAGGCGCTGCGCAACGAAGTCGGGTTCGTCGCCGACTACGTCAGCGACTGGGCGGGCTGGGACGACACCTACGCGTTCGTCGCCGACCGCAACGCCGAGTTCGTGCAGTCCAACCTCGCCTCGGACGTGTTCCGCGACAACAGCTTCGACTTCCTGTCGATGGTCGCACCCGACGGCAGCGAAGTGTGGCGCGGGGCCATGGTCGCCGACCAACCGGTCGCGGTGGACGAACTGCCGTCCGGCACGTGGCCGCTGGCGCATCCGCTGTTGACGCCGAAGGGCCTCGACGAGCTGTGTTCCGGTGTCGTCGTCACGAACCACGGGCCGCTGCTGGTCGCGTGTCGCCCGATCACCGACTCGGCGCGCGAGAAGGAACCGCGCGGCTGGATCATCATGGGGCGGTTCGTCACCGAATCGCGCCTGGACAAGTTGCGCCGGCAGACCCGGCTCGACCTCGGGATCACGCCGGTGGCGGCGATGTCGGCGGAGCAGCGCGCGCTGGACGTGGCGCCGCTGGCGACCGCAGCGATCCGGTTCGTCGAGACGCCCGAACGGCTGGTCGGGCGCACGCTGGTGCCGGGGTTGCGCGGCGACGGCGACACGTTGCTGCTCGAGGTGCGAGCGCCGCGGTCGGTCCTGGCGCAGGGCCGGCACATGCTGTCGTTCGTTTCGTACTCGACCGTGGTCTCCGTGCTGTCGGTGTTCGCGGTGCTGGCGGTGGTCTTGCAGCGGCTCGTCGTCGGACCGCTGCAGAAGCTCACGGCGCATGCGCTGGCGATCCGTGCCAGCGGCGACACCACGAAGCGGAGCGGCATCGAGCGCGCCGACGAGGTCGGCACGTTGGCGCGCGAGTTCGACGGCATGGTCGAACGGTTGGCCGAGTTGCGGGCGGCGCACGTGCAGGCGGCGCGCGTTGGTGGTATGGCCGAGGTGGCGCGCTGTGTGCTGCACGACGTCGGCAACGCGCTGCAGCCGGTCCAGGGCAACCTCGGCGCGCTGCAGGAACGCGTCGTGCAACGGCATGCGCAGGATCTGGAGCGGGTGCTCGACCTGATGCAGGCCCACGCGCACGACCTCGGGCCGTGGCTCACCGACGACCCGCGTGGGCGGAAGGTGCCCGGGTTCCTGCGGGCTCTCGCCACCGAAATGCAGTCGAGCGCGGCGGCGGCGCAGCAAGAAGTCGAACTGCTCGGCCGCGGGTTGTCGCACATCCGTCAACTCGTCGACCGGCAGCGGGCGCATGCCGATGCGCGCGGTGTGGCCGAACGTGTGGTGTTGCGCTCGCTGTTGGACGAGGCCGTGCGCATGAGTGGCGACGGCCCGCTCGGCGTCGTCGCGCCGCAGGTGCAGTGCCCGAGCGACGTGGTCGTCGTGGTCGAGCAGCATCGGCTGCTCGCCGTGTGCATCAACCTCCTGCGCAACGCGCGATTCGCGGTGCAGGGCCGGCCCGATCCCGTGGTGCGCGTCGTCGTCGATGGCGCGCCCGGAGGCGTGTTGCACCTCGCGGTGGTGGACAACGGGGTCGGCATCGCGAAAGCCGACCAGGCCCGCGTGTTCCAGAGCGGCTTCTCGACCCGCGCCGGCGGCCAAGGCCTCGGGCTGCACGGCTGCGCCAACAGCCTCGCCGAGGTGGGCGGCCGGCTGTGGCTGGAAAGTGCCGGTGCGGGCTGCGGCGCCACCTTCCACGTCGAATTGCCGGCATCGGTCTGGCCGATCCAGGTGCCGGCATGACGGCCGCTCGCCCGCCGCGCATCCTGGTGGTCGACGACGACCTCGCCGTGCTCGACGCCTACCGTCGCATCCTGCAGGCGCCGGCCGGAAACGCGCTCGGGGCCGCGCGCGCGGCGTTGTTCGACGAGGTTCCTGCGACCACGCCGGAGATTCCGTTCGCGCCCGAGGTCTTCCTGGTCAGCCAGGGCCAGGAAGCCATCGACGCCGTGGCCAGGGCCACGGCGACCGGCGGCTACGCGATGGCGTTCGTCGACATGCGCATGCCGCCCGGCCTCGACGGGTTCGCGACCATCGAACGGCTGTGGACGCTGGACGCCGACCTGCAGGTCGTGATCGCGAGCGCCTACACCGACGTGCCGTGGGCGGAGATCTCGGCCCGGTTCGGGTTCACCGACCGCCTGCTGTTCCTGAAGAAACCGTTCGATGCGGTCGAGGCGCGGCAGATGGCGTGGGCGCTGTGCAAGAAGCGCGAACTGCTGCGCGCGGCCCGTTCGCGCGAGCGATCGCTGGAACTGCGCGTCGCCGAGCGCACCGAAGAACTGGCGCGGGCGACCCGCGTGGCGCAGGACGCGGCCGCGTCGCGGCTGCAGTTCCTGGCCAACATGAGCCACGAGATCCGCACGCCGCTGACGGCGATCCTCGGCTTCGCCGAACTGTTGCGCGATCCGGCCTGCACCGCCGGCGACCGGCAGCTGCACCTCGAGACCATCGATCGCAACAGCCAGCACCTGCTGCAACTCGTCAACGACGTGCTGGACCTGTCCAAGCTCGAGGCCGGGCAGCTGCTCGTCGACCAGCAGGTGACCGACGTCGCGCAGGTCGTGCGCGACGTGGTTGCGTTCCTGCAGCCGATCGCGCACGCCAAGGGCCTCGCACTCGGCGTCGACGCGCCTGGCGAACTGCCGCTCACGCTGGCCACCGACGGTGGTCGCGTGCGCCAGATCCTGCTGAACCTCGTCGGCAATGCGATCAAGTTCACCGCGCAGGGACGAGTCACCGTCCGGGTCACGGTGGCGGCCGTGGACGGCGCGCAGTTCCTGGCCGTGGCGGTGGTCGACTCCGGCATCGGCATCGCGCCGGAACGGTTGCCGAAGCTGTTCGAACCGTTCGTGCAGGCGGATTCGTCGACGTCGCGCCGGTTCGGCGGCACGGGGCTCGGGCTGTCGATCTCGCGGCGACTGGCCTTGCTGCTGGGCGGGCAGGTCACGGTCGCGAGCCAGCCCGGCTCGGGCAGTACGTTCACGCTGCTGTTGCCGGCCGGGGAACGCGTTGCGGGCCCGCGGCGGCCGTGGTCGGGCGGCTCGGCCGGGACCGACCAGGCACCGGTCGCCGCGAAGCGGCTGAGCGGCCGCATCCTGGTCGCCGAAGACGGCCCCGACAACCAACGGCTCCTGTCGACGATCCTGCGGCGCGCCGGGGCCGAGGTCGTGCTGGCCGGCGACGGCGAACAGGCCGTGCTGGCGGCGCAAGCGTCGGCCGAGGCCGGGACGCCGTTCCAGCTGATCCTGATGGACATCCAGATGCCGGTGCTCGACGGCTACACGGCGACGCGGAGGTTGCGCGCCGGTGGCTGGCGCGGACCGATCGTGGCGCTGACCGCGCACGCGATGGAGGGCGATCGCGATCGCTGCCTGGCCGAAGGATGCGACGGATACGAGACCAAGCCGGTGCGCGCCGACCGCCTGCTGGCGACCTGCGAACGCTGGCTCAGTGGGCTGAAGCACCCGGACGCGGCAGCACCACGGTGAACGTGGTGCCGGCACCGCGCTGCGACCGCACGTCGATGCGGCCGCCGTGTGCGTGCACGATGCCCCACGACACCGACAGGCCGAGTCCGGTGCCGCGTCGGGCCGGATCGGGGTCGCTGCCGCGCGTGGTGAAGAACGGTTCGAACACGTGCGGCAGGTGTTCGTCGGCGATGCCGCATCCCGTGTCGGCGATCGCGAGCCGCACCTCGTCGCCCGTGGTGGTGAGGGCCAGGCCCAGCTTGCCGCCGTCGGGCATCGCCTGCAGCGCGTTGACCAGCAGGTTCACGCAGACCTGGTGCAGGCCGTCGGCGTCGCCGACCACCACGGTACCCGGCAGGTCGCGTTGCACCTGCACCGACTGCCGGCGCGCCGCAGGCTCGCACAGCAGCAGCGCATCGCCGACGACTGCGGCGAGATCGAACTCGCGGCTCTGTTCGACCGAGTTCCGGGCGAAGCGCTGCAGCTGCCGCACGATGCCGCTCGCGCGATCCGCCGCGCGGGTGATCACCGCGAGGGTCTCCTTGCGGTCCGGTTCGGTCTCGTCGGCGGCGAGGTCGGCGGCACAGCCGCGGATCCCGCCGATCACGTTGTGGAACTCGTGGGCGATGCCGCCGGCCAGGGTGCCGAGCGCCGTCAGCCGCTCGGCCTGGGCCAGCTGCCGGTGCGAGTTCGCCAGCTCGGCCAGGGTGTGTTCCAGGTGTCGGGTGCGTTCGGCGACTTGCGTGGCGAGGCTCGCGGTCAGCGCTTCGTGCGCACTGCGGGCCGCGCGCAGCTGGGTCACCATCCCGGTGAAGTCACGGGTCAACGCGCCGATCTCGTCCTGCCCCGCCGCGGTTGGGGCGGCGGCGAGATCGCCGCCGGCCACCGCCCGCGCCGCTGCGGCCAGGCGCTGGACCGGCACGACCACGAGCCGGTGCACGGCGAAGCCCAGTGCCAGCAGCAACACGCCGAGCGTGCACGCGACCAGCAACAGGTCGGTCGTGTGCAGGTCGTCGACGAAGGCCGCGGTGCGCGCCGCCTGGCTCGACGCCAGCGCCCGCAGCCGGGTCGCGATCGAGGCCTCGATGCGCTGTTGCAGCGCGTCGGTCTTCTCCTGCACGGTTTGTTGTTGGTGCGCGCTGCGGCGGGCGTCGTCGTCGCGGATCGCCGCGCGGACCGCCGCGGCATCGCCGGCGTGGTGCTCCAGCGGCAGCAGTTCGAGGGCTCGTTCGCGATCGGTCGCAGCGCCACGCAGCAGGTCGGCGAGCAGGTCGCCGCTGTTGGCCGAGTGCTCGTGCGCCAGTTCGTGCATCGCGGTCCCGCCTTCGCGCAGCAGGTCCTGGCCGTGCGCGTTCAGGGCGCGCGCCGTCCTCGGTTCGAGCCAGAACGCGAGCAGCGCAGCCAGCACGACACCGGCGATGCCGAGCACGGCGGCGAGCCGCAGTACGAGCGGGATGCGCCGGGCAGTGGGGTCCATGCGCATGGCTTACCCGATCCGCCGGGCCGGGCGGGATGGTGGCCTTGACCTGCGCGCCAACGCCAACTACTTTGCAACGCCAAGTGAACGAACCCCGACGAACGGAGGCCACGATGCAGATCCTGCGGGCCCAGGAACTGGGCATGTGCTTTGGCGTGCGCGACGCGCTCGCGGTCCTCGACCGCGAGCCAGCACCCGCCGACGTGACGATCCACGGCGAGCTGGTGCACAACCCGGAGGTGTTGGCCCTGCTCGACCGGCGCGGTTTCCACCGTTCCGGCGAAGCGGGGCGCGCTGTGCCGGCGACTCCGGTCGTGGCGGTGACCGCCCACGGCATCAGCGACCGCGAACGTGCCGCCCTGCTGGCCGCTGGCAAGCGACTGGTCGACACGACCTGTCCCCTGGTGCGCAAGGCGCACGATGCCGCCCAGGCCCTGGCGGGCGAGGGGCGACGCGTGGTCGTGCTCGGCAAGCGCGACCACGTCGAGGTGCGCGGGCTCACCGACGACCTGGTGGCGCCGATCGTGGTGGGCGGGCTCGGCGACGTCACGACGTGGCCGGACGCCCGGCTCGGAGTCGTCTGCCAGACCACGACCCAGGACGAAGTGGCGCAGGAACTGCTCGCGGCGATCCGGCGGCGCAATCCACACGCCGACGTGCGGTTCGTCGACACCGTGTGTGCGCCGACCAAGGCCAGGATCCAGGCGCTGCTCGAACTGCTGCCGCACGTCGATGCGATGGTCGTGGTCGGCGGCCACGATTCGAACAACACGCGCCAGCTGGTGCTGCGGGCCGAACACCACGGCGTGCGGACCTGCCACGTCGCGCATGCCCGCGAGCTGCACGCGGACTGGTTCGCCGAGGTGCGACGCTGCGGCCTCACCGCGGGTACCTCGACGTTGCCGAAGACCGTGGAGGAGGTGCACGGCTGGCTGGTTCGTCTCGCCGCGGGACGCGTGAAGCACTCGGCTTGACTGCCCTCCGGTGCGGGCTACCCTCGCGGCACCGCGTTCTCGTCGCGGCCACTCCGCCGTGAGCGCTCCGGAACCTCCATCGCAGGACAAGCAGCAGGACCTGCTCGCCAAGGAGGCGAAGTTCTGGGACCTGCAGGAGGAGAAGATCGACGCGCTCTATGCGCGTCCGCACGACTGGCGGTTCGTGCCGAAGCTCGCCGAGATCATCATCCGCCCGCGCGTGCGCACGTTCCTGCGCCTGCTCGACACGCACAAGGGCGAGATCAAGAGCCTGCTCGACATCGGCTGCGGCAACGGCTGGGTCTGCCACGCGACCGCGAAACGCGGCATCCGTTCGATCGGCATCGACCTGTCGCCGAAGAAGATCGCCACCGCGAAGCGCATGGCCGAGGAGCAGGGGGTCGCGCACCTGTGCGAGTTCGTCGCCGGCGACGTGATGCAGTGGCGGCCGCGCGAGAAGGTCGACCTGCTGACGTCGCACGGCAGCCTGCACCACTTCCCGGCGTTCGCCCAGGCGATGGCGCACATGGTCGAACACCACCTGCGGCCGGGCGGCTACATGCTGTTCGTCGAGCCCAACCACGAGGGCATGCCGCCGGACGTGGCGCAGTTCCTGCTGCGCGTGGCCAAGAGCAGGTTCGGCCAGAAGGTGTTCGACTTCCCGTTCTACTTCGAGGTCACGGGCCAGACGTCGCTCGACGGTCCGGCCAAGCCCCCCGACGAGATGAACGTGCGGCACGAGAGTCCGGCCGGCAAGGAGTTCTTCGGCGAGCACGTCGACCTCGACGCGTTCTTCCGCGCCAACTACGACGTGCTGGAGAACGAGTACTACCACTACTTCGCCAGCCACGCGACGAACGCGTTCTACGTGTTCATGAAGAGCCGGCTGGTCCGGTTCCTGTGGCGCTGGGCGTTGCCGTTCGTGGTGTGGCGCGAGACCAGGAAGCTGCGCCTGCCGAAGTACCAGCAGTTCGCCGAAGACGGGCTGTGGTTCATGCGCCGCAAGGGCGGGGCGTGAAACCCGCACCCCGCCGCGTGTGGTTCGCCGCCCGCCGCCGCTGACCCGGACATGTCGACCCTCCGTGCCTTCCCCGTCGTGCTGGTCGCCCTGGCGTCGTTTGCCCTGGCCCAGGGCGATGCGCCGTGGCGGACGAAGCTGCGCACGCTGCTCTCGGTCGAAGCGCCGGCCGGACCGGTCGAGAAGGCGACGCTGCTGCGGCCCGAGTTCGCGTTCAAGGCGCGTCGAAAGTGGCTGTACCTGCCGGAACTCGCCAAGGAACTCGGCACCGACGACGCGCAGCGCGAGGTCGTGCTGCAGGTGCTGGACGAAGGCGGCAAGGCGTTGCGCGAAGCGCTCGCCGCCGAGAAGGCCGACCAGGATCTCGGCGTCGCGACGGCGTTGTTCGTGGCGCAGATGTGGCAGTGCGCGGCGGGCAAGGAACTCGACGAGGCACAGACCGACGCCGTGCACGCGCAGGTGGTGCAGGCGCTCGCGGGTCCCGAGGTCGCGGCGATGGCCGACGCCGACAAGCAGCGCTGCTGGGAACTGTGTGTCGGCTACACGACCTGGTTTGCGGCGATGCTCGAAGCGGTCGAGGACGACGACCAGAAGGCCGAACTGCGCAAGGCCGCCGGCGCCGCGTTCGCGGGGCTCGTCGGCACCGAAGTCGCGCAGTGCAAGCCGGGCGCGCGTGGACTCGCTCCGGCTCGCGGTGGCAAGCCGAAGGCCGGCAAACCCGCTCCGGCGGCCGCGGCGGCGCCCGGTGCTTCGCCGTTGCCCGCCAGCGGGCCGGCGATCGCCGCGGTGTCGTGGGCGGCGCCGGACGGCTGGCTGCGCGAGGAGTCGAACGGCAACGTCGTGTTCCGCACGACCCTGCGCGACGTCGAGCGCGACGGACGTCCGGTGCAGAACACCGAATCCGCGCACCAGGCCGCGATCGCGTTCCTGCCGGTGCAGGCCGCAACGGTGGGGCCGACGGCGCTGTTCGAGCAGGTGTGGCGCGAGCAGTTCGCGGCGTTCGAACCCGGCGACACGTTCGTGCACTACCGCGGCCGGCTGCCGAGCCAGCTGGTGGTGCTCTACATGGGGCGGTTCCATCGCAAGCCCGGCACGCCGTCGACGATGGGCAATCCGGACACCTACGGGGCCCTGTGGCTGGTCGACCTCGGCGGCAACCGCTTTCAGCCGATCGTCGCGGTCGTGGAGCCGCGTGACCCGGGGCTCGGCATGGACACCTTCAAGGAAGGCGCGGCGCTGCAGGCGCTGTCGTTCCCGCTGTGGAAGGTGCTCGAGTCGGTGCGGCCGAAGGACGGCAAGCCACCGCATCCGGCGGGCGGCTACTTCGCGGGCGTGGACCTGCTCGGCGATTGGGAGGAGTCGAGCAGCGCGTTCGGCGGCAACTACTACAGCACCGTCACCGGCGGCTTCGCCGGGGCTGCGGTGACCGCGTCGGCCGGCTCGTTCGCGCTGCGCGCCGACGGGACCTACGACTATTCGTTCGGTTACTACGCGCACAACCCGCAGTCGGGCAACTCGAGCGGGTCGACCAGGCACGGGGGCCGCTTCAAGCTCGACGGCGACGTCGTGCTGGTCGAGCCGTCGAAGCCGATCTCGTACGAATTCGGCTGTTGCGCGGTCGGCATCGGCCGCGTCGTCACACCGAAGGGCGACCGCCGCGTGCTGGTGACGGTCGGCAAGCACCGCGACGGCGGCTTCCGCCAGATGCCCCTCATCCCGAACGGCAACGCCACCGACAGCACGCTGTCGTTCTACGTCGAGAAGGCGAAGTAGGCGGCGGCGGACGCTTCGCCTATGGTCGGAGCATGGTGAGCTCGCCGACCCGCCACGTCACCCGTTGCCTCGTCGCCGGCATCGTCGCCCTGCTGCCGATGGGCGGTGCCGTGTTCATGGTGGTCTGGCTCGAGGGCGTGATCGCCGGATCGTGGAAGGAGAAGGTGGGGGACTGGTACTTCCCCGGCCTCGGCATCCTGCTCGCCCTGGCGGTGATCTACGTCGTCGGGTTCTTCGTCACGACGTTCGTCGGGCGCTGGCTGTGGCGGCGCGCCGATCGCCTGCTCGAGAACCTGCCGCTGCTCGGCACGTTCTACCAGTCGCTGAAGGAAGTGCTCGGCTACGACAGCGGCCGCGAACGCTTCTTCCAGGGCGTGGTCGCGGTGAAGGCCGACGAGGGCTACGAGATCGGCTTCGTCACCGGCCAGTCGGCGGGCCCCGATGGCCAGCCGCACACGCTGGTGTTCGTGCCGAGCGCGCCGAACCCGACCAACGGCAAGCTGCTGCTGGTCCTGCCGTCCGAGCTGAAGAAGCTCGACGTGCGCACCGCCGACGCGCTGCGGGCCCTGGTGTCGATGGGCAAGACGCCGCTGCGGCCGTGACCGAAGCGCCGCGCGACCAGGAACGGTACGGCCCGCGGTTCCACGGCATGCTCGTGACCGCCGCGATCGTGCCGATCGTGTGGCTCGCGGTCATCGGCGGCAGCCAACTGCTGCCGTGTGCGGTGCTGGTCGTGCCGGTCTCGGTCGTGTTGTGGTGGGTTGCGTTCCGGGTTCTCGAGGGTATCGCGCCGACCCGGTTGCGGCTGTTCGCGGCACTCGGCATCGGGCTTCTGTCGCCGCTCGTGGGCTTGGCTTTCCTGGCCCTGCCGATGAGCTGCATCCCGCGCAGTCCGATCGCGTGGATGGTGGCCTGGGCCGCGATGGTGATGGTCGAGCAGCCCCTCTGGTTCTTGCCGTTCGGCCTCGGCATGGGCCTCGTCGCGTTCCTGCTGGTGCGTCCCGTGCCCCGCCCCGAGGCTTGACCGCCGCTGCATCCGCCAGCTTGTTGCAATCGAACGAGGGAGTCCCGATCCTTCCTCGCCCTCATGACCTGGCTCTGCTCGTTCTGGCGCTCGTCGATCGGCGGCAAGGTGACGATGGCGGTCACCGGCGTGCTGCTGTTCGGCTTCGTCGTCGCCCACCTGCTCGGCAACCTGCAGTTGCTGAAGGGGCCCGACGCCATCAATTCCTACGCCAAGATGCTGCACGACCTCGGCGCGCTGCTGTGGGTCGCGCGCATCGGCCTGCTCGCGATCTTCGTGCTGCACGTCGTCACTGCGGTGCGGCTGTCGCGCGCCAACAAGGCGGCGCGGCCCGTGGCCTACGCCAGGGAAGCGACCATGCAGGCTTCGATGGCGTCGCGGTCGATGGTGCTCAGCGGGCTCAGCCTGCTGGTGTTCGTCGTCTACCACCTGCTGCACTTCACGCTCGGCGTGGTGCACGGTGGCGATTTCGCGAAGAAGGCCGCGGGGGCCGGCGGCTTCGATGTGCACACGATGGTGACGTCGTCGTTCGCCAACCCGGCGATCGCGGTCGCCTACGCCGCGTTCCAGCTGGTGCTGTTCCTGCACCTGAGCCACGGCATCCAGAGTTTCGCGCAGACGATCGGGTTCCACCACGGTCGCTACACGCCGATGATCAAGAAGCTGTCGTTCCTGCTCGCCGCGCTGGTCGCCGGCGGCAACGTCTTCCTGGCGCTGTCGGTGCAACTCGGCATCGTGAAGGGGGCCGCATGAAGCTCGACGCCCGCATCCCCGAGGGGCCGATCGCCGAGAAGTGGTCGAACCGCAAGTTCGAGCTCAAGCTCGTCAATCCCGCCAACAAGCGGAAGTACAAGGTGCTGGTGGTCGGCTCCGGCCTCGCCGGCGCCTCGGCCGCCGCGACGCTCGGCGAGCTCGGCTACCAGGTCGAGTGCTTCTGCTTCCAGGACAGCCCGCGCCGCGCGCACAGCATCGCCGCGCAGGGCGGCATCAACGCCGCCAAGAACTACCGCAACGACGGCGACAGCGTGCACCGGCTGTTCTACGACACCGTGAAGGGCGGCGACTTCCGGGCTCGTGAGGCCAACGTGCATCGCCTCGCCGAGCTGTCGGTGAACATCATCGACCAGGCGGTCGCGCAGGGCGTGCCGTTCGCGCGCGACTACGGCGGCCTGCTCGACAACCGTTCGTTCGGCGGTGCCCAGGTGTCGCGCACGTTCTATGCGCGCGGCCAGACCGGCCAGCAGCTGCTGCTCGGCGCCTACACGGCGCTGTCGCGGCAGATCGGTGCCAAGCAGGTCAAGATGTTCCCGCGCACCGAGATGGTGGACCTGGTGGTGGTCGACGGCCACGCCAAGGGCATCGTCGTGCGCGACCTGCAGACCGGCGAGATCCGCACGCACGCCGGCGACGCGGTGGTGTTGGCGACCGGCGGCTACGGCCCGGTGTTCTACCTCTCGACCAACGCGATGAACTGCAACGTCACGGCGACGTGGCGTTCGCACAAGCGTGGGGCCGGGTTCGCCAACCCGTGCTACACGCAGATCCACCCGACCTGCATCCCGGTCAGCGGCGACCACCAGAGCAAGCTGACGTTGATGTCGGAGTCGCTGCGCAACGACGGCCGCATCTGGGTCTCGACCAAGAAGGGCGACAAGCGCAAGCCGGCCGACATCCCGGACGCCGAGCGCGACTACTACCTCGAGCGCAAGTATCCGAGCTTCGGCAACCTCGCGCCGCGCGACATCGCGTCGCGCGCGGCGATGCAGGTGTGCGACGACGGCCGTGGCGTCGGCGACACGGGTCTTGGCGTCTACCTCGACTTCCGCGACAGCATCCAGCGCCTGGGCAAGGACGCGATCGCGGCCAAGTACGGCAACCTGTTCCACATGTACGCGAAGATCACGGCCGAGGACCCGTACTCGCAGCCGATGCGCATCTTCCCGGCGGTG
>JAEUHV010000383.1 GCA_016794485.1 Planctomycetota bacterium | reverse complement strand
TGGTGCGCTGCGTCCGGACGCTGCCGCCGGGGGCCGGTTCGGCTTCGACCACGAGCAGGTTCGCGGTCGGGGTGGTTCGGCGCAGTTCGAGGGCGGCGCGCAGGCCGCGCAGGCCGGCGCCGAGCACGATGTGGTCGAACGGCTCGCAGTGCATCGAGGGGCCGACCGTACAGCAAACGAGGCGGGATGACCCGCCTCGTTCACGCGATCAGCTCGGCTGATCGCTCAGCGCCTGGCCCGATCAGAACCGCCACTCCGCTCTCGGCCGCTCGGCGGCCGAGCCGCGGCGTCAGGTCCTGGTCGAGCCCGCGCCCCTGGCGCGGTCTCGATCAGAACTCGAGCTGGAAGCCGATGCGCAGGAGGTGGTTCGTGGTGTCGGTGCCGCCGGTCGGCTCGACGTCCTGCATCGTGTACTCGATCTGCGTCTTGCACGCGTGGCCGCGGTAGAACGCGTTGACCACGACGCTGATCTCGTTCGCGTCGCCGTCCGTGCCGCCGATGCCCTGCGAGCCGGTCAGGTAGTCGACGCCCGAGCCAACCGCACCTTCGTCCGTCTCGATGTGGTTGTAGCGGAGGCCGAGGCCCCACTGGATCGCGCTGTCACCGCTCTTGTCGAGCAGGTAGCCCAGGCTGACGGCGAAGCCGCTCGGCTCCTCTTCGTCGTTCGTGGTGCCCTGCAGCTCATCGGTGCGCATGAAGTACTCACCCATGATGCTGACGTGGCTGACGGTCCACGACGTGTTCAGGTTGAACGACGTGCTCTCGACGTCGTTGCCCGTGCCGGTGTCCTTGCCGTTGCCGAGCGCGATGCCCACACCCACGGTGCCCTTCAGGTCGTGGTTGTCGGTGCGCCAGTCACCCTGACGCTGCGACTCGACCGTCGACTTGCCGCCGTGGAAGTCGCCCATCGGGTCGATGTTGGCGGTCAGGACGTAGCTCAGCTCGTTGTCCGAGTTGGCCGTCTCCTCACCGCGGTCCGTGTAGCCCGTGCCGAGGCCGCTGGCGACGTCGGTGTTCATCGCACCGAGGGCGAAGCGGACCGGACGGTCCTTCATCATCAGGCCGCCGACCAGCCAGGCGCCGCGCGAGTAGGCGTCCGCGAAGGCGCGCGAGGCCGACGAACGCTCGACGAACCACAGGCCACCCGAGGTGCCGGTGGCTTCGTAGCCGAACAGGGTCTTGCCCTGGCCAGCGCGGATCCCGATCGACGAGTCCTCGGACTTGCTGAAGACCCACGTCGCGTGGCCTTCCTTGATGCTGCCGTCACCGGACGAGCCGGCGTCGACCGCTTCCAGTTGCAGCTTGTACTCGATGTTCCGGGAGAAGACGTGACCGGACAGGGTCGTGCGCGCGCGGCGGATGGTGAAGGTGTTCGTGTCGGCGGCGTTCTCGTTGTTGGCGAACGTCCAGTGGACCTGGAGGCGGTTGCTCCACTTCAGGCCGAAGGCGTCGCCGCCATCGTAGGACAGGCCCGAGCCCGGCTTGGCCGTCCAGCCACCGGTTGCGGGCTTGTCGCCCTGGGCGACGAGAAGGGAAGACGAGACAGCGAAGGCCAGGAGGCCGGTTGCGATCGACTTGCTCATGCTAGTTGGTTGACTCCTCCCTTTCGGGATGCCGTTAGTGGGCTGCCCGGCACGCGACGACAGTTGTCGTGGTAGGTCGACGCGCTTGGAACCGCCCAAGTGGCCGCGGAGCGTAGGCACCATGGCCACCTGTCGTCAAAGAAGATTCCACAGCGAACGTCCCATGGCACCGAACCTTTGTTAGGGGCGTAGGCTCGCGAAGGCAGGCGGGACGCGGCTCCTGCATGTCATGTCGGATGTGGACAAAGTGGGGAAAGGACGTCGAACTCGCTGCAGTTTCGGGGTGGCAGGTGCTTTCGCCCGGCACGGGTGGCTGGAGTTCCGATGGCACGGCCGGCTTGGACCGGTTTTTCGGGAAGAGGACGAACTTTTCGGTCCGAGGCAGCCGATCTTCGGCTAGTCGTTCTCGCCGACGACTCGAGCCAATCGCTCCTGCTTCGCCCTCGCCATGACCGCATCGATCCACCGCACCACATGCAACCGCGACTGTCCCGACGCGTGTGGCGTGCTCGCCACGGTCGACGACGGGGTGGTCACCCAACTCAAGGGTGATCCGGAGCATCCGGTCACCCGCGGGTTCTTGTGCTTCCGCACGAGCCGCTTTCCGGAATTGGCGGCGTCGTCGGCCCGCCTGGGCCAGCCGCTCATCCGCCGCGGGGAACAGCTGGAGCCGGCGACCTGGGACCAGGCCCTCGGCCTGATCGCCGAGAAGCTGACGCAAATCCGTTCTGAGTCAGGTCCTGCAGCGATCCTGCACTACCGGTCCGGCGGTTCGCTGGGCATCCTGAAGCACCTGACCGACCTGTTCTTCGACCAGTTCGGCCCCTGCACGGCCAAGGTCGGCGACATCTGTTCGGGTGCGGGAGAGGCGGCGCAACTCGAAGACTTCGGCGTCAGCGACAGCAACGACCTGTTCGACCTGTGCAACAGCCGGCACATCGTGCTGTGGGGCAAGAACCCGAAGGTCAGCAACGTGCACCTCGTGCCGGTCTTGAAGGAGGCGCAAGCCCGGGGAACGCGGCTCTACCTGGTCGATCCGGTCGAGCACAAGTCGCGCAGCCTCGCCGACCATGCCGTCCAGCTGGCCCCCGGTCGCGACTTCGAGCTGGCGATGGCGATCGCCCGGCAGTTGTTCGATTCGGGCCGAACGGCGCCGGCGGCGGCCTCGTACTGCGACCACCTGCCCGAGTTCCGCGCCCTCGTCGAATCGCGCACGGTCGTCGCGTGGGCCAAGGCCGCGGACGTGACCATGGCGCAGGTGCAGCTGCTGGCGGACGCCTTCGCCGATGGCCCGACCGCGATCCTGGTCGGCTGGGGAATGCAGCGTCGGCAACGTGGTGGGGCCATCGTGCGCGCCCTCGACGCGCTGTCGGCGATCTCCGGCAACCTGTTCCCATCGGGCGGCGGGGTGTCGTTCTACTTCCGGCGGCGCAAGGCCTTCCGGCCGTTTGGTCCGACCGTGCAGCACCCCCGCGTGGTGCGCGAACCCGTGTTCGCCGAGGACCTGCTGGCGGCGCGCAACCCCTCGATCCGGTGCCTGTGGGTCACGGCCGGCAACCCCGTGGCGATGTTGCCTGACTCGGCGAACGTGGCCAAGGCCATCGACGCCACCGAGTTCGTCGTGGTCGCCGACTGCTTTCTCACCGACACCGCCCGACGGGCGGATGTCGTGTTGCCGGTGCCGACGATGCTCGAGGACAGCGATGTGCTCGGCGCCTACGGCCACCATTGGATCGGCGAATCGCGTCCGGTGGTGCCGATGCCGCCCGGCGTGCGGCACGAGGTCGCGATCTTCCAGGACCTGGCGCGGCGCGTCGGGCTCGAGTCGTTTCCGCAGGAACCGATCGACATGTTGAAGCGGCAAGCCCTCGCCGAGGTGGCGGGCCAGGGTGCCAGCCTCGAGTCGCTGCGCAAGCACGGCGCGGTGCGCAGCCCCGTCGCCGACCGCCTGCTGTTTCCAGCCGGTCGGGTGTTCACGGCGAACGGGCGGGTGCAGTTGCTGACGCAGGCGCCGCCCGAGCCGACGATCGAAGTGCCGGCCGCTGCCGCGAAGGCATCCGCCCCGCTGTGGTTGTTCTCGAACTCGACCGAGAAGGCCCAGGCCTCGCAGTGGGCCACAAGCCTCGGCGAACGGATCGGCTGCACCGTGCACCCCGACGCCGTTCCCGGTCTCGCCCACGGCGCCAAGGTGCGGATCGTCTCGCCGCTCGGTTCGATCGCCGCGGAGCTGGTGCTCGACCCGGCGCAGCGCAAGGACGTCGCGGTGGTCCCGAAGGGTGGCCACTTCGACCGCGCCCAGAGTGCGAACGCGCTGATCGCGGCGCGCGCAACGGATCTCGGTCTCGGCGCTGCCTACCTCGACTGCCTGGTGCGTATCGTTCCGGAATGACCTCCGGGCCGCGGCGCATCACGGGTACGCACGTCTATTCGTACCTGAAGTGCCCGCGCCTCGCCGCGCTCGACCTGCACCTGCCGCGCGCCGAACGGCGCCCCCCGCATCCGTGGGAGGAGTTCGCGGCGCAGCGTGGCCGTGACTTCGAAGCACGCTACGTGCGCGCGCTCGGGGTGGTGGCGCCGCAGTATCCGGAACGCGACTTCGACGCCGGGTTCGCGGCGACGGTCGACTTGCTGCAGCGCGGCGAAGCCTGGGTCCACCAGGCGGTGCTGCTCGACGGCGATCGGCTCGGCCTGCCGGACCTCCTGCGCAAGCTCGACGGCAGCTCGGCGCTCGGCGACCACCACTACGAAGTGCTCGACGTGAAGACGTCGGGGCGGTCGCGCGGCGAGCAGATCCTGCAGGTCGTCTTCTACGCCAACCTGCTCGCGGTCGTGCAGCAACGCATGCCGACGCACGGCGGCCTGATCCTGAAGGACGGCCGCGAGGAGCGTTTCCTGATCGCCGACTACCAGACGGCGTTCCTGGAGGTGCAGGCCGAACTGCGGCGGCTGCGCTCTGACCTCGCCGCGGCGCGGCCATTCCTGCAGATGGCCTGCCACGGGTGCTACCACGACCGGCGGTGCCTCGCCGAACTGCGGCAGGCGGGTGACCTGTCCCTGGTCGCCGGCATGAGCCAGGGCGCGCGGGCGATCCTCGAGAATGCTGGGTGCCGCACGGTCCAGGACCTGGCCACGTTCCATCCCGATGGTGCGCGGGCGCGCGGCAACCTGGATCCGACCCTGCTGCGCCGGCTGCGCAAGGCCGCGCAAGCGCACCTGCTCGGGCGCCCCATCGTCGAACCGCGGCCGCGGGCGGAGCGGTTCCACGACGCGGCGCTGGTGCACCTGCTGGCGGATCCGTTCG
>JAEUHV010000559.1 GCA_016794485.1 Planctomycetota bacterium | reverse complement strand
CGAACTGGTGCCGCTGCCCGGCGGCGGCCACGTGCTCGACACGCCCAGCATCCGCAACTTCCACCTGTTCTGCGTCGGCAGCCAGGAGCTGCAGTTCCTGTTTCCCGAGATCGCGGCGAAGTTGCCCGAGTGCGAGTACCGCAGCTGCTTGCACGACGGCGAACAGCATTGCGCGGTGAAGGCGGCGCTGGCCAAGGCCGAGATCGGCGAGAGCCGCTACCGCTCCTACCGCACGATGCTCGGCGAGGCGCTGGCGGCCGAACGGCCGCAACCGCGCGACAAGCGCACGCCGCAGCGCGGCGGCGGCCGGCGCCGCCCACGCTGAAGCGCTGGCCACTCTGGCCGATCGGGATCGACACCCCGCCGCGCCCGATTGACGGGTCCGTCGTCCCGACTACCCTCGGCGCATGCGTTCGCTCGCCGTCACGACCCTGGCCCTCGCGGCGATCGGTCCGTTGTGCGCGCAGGACAAAGCTGGAGACAAGACGCCGCTCCCACCGCTCGTGTGGGACGCCGACGTTCGCCGCCACGTCGCGGCGACGATGGTCGTGCGCGGCGTCGTCCGGGTCGATGCCGCGGCAATCGATGCCGCGCAACAGAAGGGCGGTCACGTGGCCGTCGCGGTCGAAGTGCAGGAGATGGTGCACGGCCCCGATCGGCGCACGGTCCCGTTCCGGGTCTACGTGCCCGAAGCCGGGAAGCCCCGTCCCGACACGCATCCGACCCCCGACGAGCTGAAGGCCCTCGACGGCAAGGACCGCATCCTGTTCCTGGTCACGGTCGAGGGCGAGAACTACCCGGTCGGCGACGACGGCATGGCGATCGTCGAACCCGTGCGCGACGTTCTCGCCCGGCTGAAGCAGCGCGAAGTGCTGCATCGCCGGCTGCTGCGCGAACCGCTCGCACTCGACCGCGAGCGCAAAGCCAAGGTGGCGGAGTTCCTCGGCAAGGTTGCGCGCGACGCCGACCACCAGCGGCAAGCGTTTGTGGATCTGGAAGGTCTCGGTGCTGCGGCCCTCGCCGAGATCGTCGCGGCGATGAACGACCGCCGGCAACTTCCCGTGCGCGAGCTGCTGCTCGCCAACAAGGCCGCCGACGCGTTCGAAGCCCGCCGCATCTACGCGCCCAAGCGCGTCGTCGACGGCATCGCCGCCGTGCTCAACCAGGTCACCGGGGAGTCGTTCGGGTCGCTCTACAACGGCGCCCGCGACGAGGAACGCGACTTCTGCGTGCGCGCCTGGACGATCTACGCGCACTACATGGCCGACCAGGCGCGCCGCGACGGCAAGGCGGACGCGAAGCGCTGATTCAGCGGCCCCACTCCGCCATCAGCTTGTGCAGCTCCGGCAAGTCGTGCACCGCGGCCAACTGCAGCGGCGTGTCGCCGGCCGCGTCGGCACGTTCGGGCGACGCCCCCATCGCGAGCAGCCGTTCGACCAGGTGGCGATGGTTCATGTCGACCGCGATGTGCAGCGCGGTCTGGCCGTGCGCATCGGCGAGATTCGGGTCGGCACCGCCGCCGAGCAGCAGGTCGACGACACCGACCAGATTGAACTGCACCGCGTCGAACAAGGCCGTGCGGTCGTCCTCGCCACGCACGTTCGGATCCGCCTTGCCGGCCAGCAGTGCGGCCACGAGGCGCGGCCGGTTGCTCTGCGCCGCGGCGAGCAGCGCCGGCTCGGCCGCCGGCGAATGCACGTTGGGATCGGCACCCGCGGCCAGCAACTGCTCGACGATGCGCAGCTGGCCGAACGCGACCGCCCAGTCGAGCGGCACGTAGTCCTCTTCGCCCTTCACGTGCACGTCGGCGCCGGCTGCCAGCAGCAGTTCGACGGCGTGCGGATCGCGCCAGATCACCGCCGTGTGCAGCGGCGAGTCGCCGCTCGAGCTGCGGCTGCGCAACGTGACTGGTCGCTTGCTCTCCCACGTCGCCGCGATCGCCTCGAACAGTTCGTCGACGTCGATCCACTTCGGGTTGGCCGGCTCTTGCATGCGCGGACCAAAGGCCCTGCCCGGCGCCGCGGCAACAGGATTCTCGCCGGCGCGCCTCAACCCAGGCGGAATCGCGCCACCAAGGCCGCGGCCGGAGCGCCCACGCAGCGCCACTGCCCAGGGCCGTCGCCGACCACGGCGTCCCCGGATGTGAGCCGGAAAGCGCCGCCGACCTCGCCCAGTTCGCCGTCGAGCACGAGCAGCACGACCGTCTCGCCTCGAGCCACGCGCACACAACCGAGTTCCCCCTCGACCACCGCCGCCTCGCCCCGCACGGACCCACGCGCCGTCATCACGTTCAGGTCGCTGCACGCTCCCGCGAGCAACGTCGCGTGGATCGGCGTCTCGCCGGCGAAGTCGAACCGCTGCAGCGGCTCGTCCAGCACGACGTCCCGTCCGTCGACCCGCAGCCGCATGCCGTTGCCCGCGAGGAGCCACAACGATCGGTCGACCCCGGGCAGGTGCGAGAACGGCCCGTCGCTCCCGACATGCGCGCGGCTGATGCGCCAGTGGAACCCGGTCGCCAGCGACGCGCCCGGCGGCGCGATCGCGACCTCGCGCGTGCTGCCGCCGCCGTTCGCCCACGGCATCTCGCGCTGCTCGTGCAACCGCACGACGCGCGCGTTCATCGCCCTTCCCACGTGAGCCAGGTGGTGCCCCAGCCGACGAAGAACAGCACCACGAACCCGAGCACGAGCCGCCAGAACGGTATGCGCAGCAGGAGGTCGGCGAACGAACGGCCGCGCACGAGGCAGACGAGCGCGTGCACGCCGACCGCAAGTCCGAACAACGCCACCACGGCCCCGAACGGCTGCGTCGCCAATGCCGAGAACGGCCGCCCGTGCACGACCAGGCACGCCGCCGTGGTGCAGCCGCACGTGGGACACGGGATGCCGTAGTGGATCGGCCACCCGCACGGATCGAGGCCGAGTTGTTCGTGCGTGCCATGGCCGCGCGCATCCGGCTGCACGCGCGCCAACGCGGCGCCACACACCGCAGCCACCACGGCGACCGCTACCGCGAACGCGCGATCGGCCGCCGGCCGCAACGGCCCCTGCGCGATCGGCACGGTCCAGGGCGCGCGGGGCTTTGGCATCATCGCCGCGAAGCTACTGCCTCGGTGGCGTCAGCTGAAGTCGTAGACGTACGCCATGCGGTCACGCTTCAGGATCGCATACTCCAGACTCTTCAGCAGCTGCAGCTCGGGATGCTGCAGGTCGAGCCCGCGCACGACCGGCTTCTGCATGATGAAGTACTTGCGGTTGCCGATCGGCTGCGTCTCGTACGCCCCCGGCTCGATCTGGCCGGCGATCTCGAACTGGCTCGCGCCGTTGTAGAACGCCCGGATCTTCGCCTTCTTCTCGCTCGTTCCCGCCAGCCGACGCAACGTCTCGTCGCCGGCGATGTCGACCAGTTCGTGCGCGAGGATCACCTCGGCGATGTTCACCATGACTACGCCGGTGCGGATCACTTCCTTCGTGCGCAGCGCGACCAGAGTCGCATCGTGCACCGGCAGGAACGTGCGGGCATGGTCCTCGAGCAGGTTGGTCAACCGCTTCTGCTTGTTCGGCAGACGTCCCTTGATCAGGAACACGTCGGTGAGGAACACGTCCTCGACGAAGACCGGCGAGCCGACGTTTCCCGAGGAAGAAGGTTGTTCGTTCATGGCGTGGCGCTGCCGTCGACGAGCCGCCGGACCTGGCCGGCGAGGTAGAACGAACCGACGACGAGGCGCGGCCCCGGGCGGCGCCGCACGGCGCGCAAGCCCGACTCCACGTCCGCCACCCGTTCGCAGACAGCCCCGCACGACGCGAGGTGCGCCGCGATCGCGGCGGGATCCTCGCTGGCCGTGCCCGACAGTTCGGTGACAACGAAGCCATCGGCAACCGGCAGCAGCGCACTCAAGGCCTGGCGCCAGCGTTTGCCGGTCGCCGACGCGAACAGGACCACGGCCCGCCGCCCAGGCCAACGGCGGCGCAGTTCGCCGGCCACCATGGCAAGGGAGTCTTCGGTGTGCGCACCATCGAGCACCAGGACCTCGCCGTCGGGCTCCTGCCGCACCTCGAACCGGCACGGCAGGGTCGGGCGCGGGGCGGGGTCGAGGACCAGCTTGCGACCGGGCAACACCTGCACGAACGCCGCTGCGGCCAGGGCCAACGCCGGCAGTTCGTAGGCGGCCGCGTCCGGCAGCGAGAACGGCAGGACCCGGCCATCCGGCAACCACAGTTCGCCGCGCGCCCCCGCTTCCGACCACTGCACGGCGCGCACGCCGAAGTGTTCGCCGAGCACGAACAACCTGGCGCCGACCGCCGCGGCATGCGCGCGCACGACGGCGAGCGCTTCGCCATGGGTGCCGGTGAAGCCGACCCCGCCCGCGCGCACGACGGGCGCCTTCTCGGCGGCGCTCTGGGCAATGGTGTCGCCGAGCACGTCGGTGTGTTCGAGCTCGATCGTGGTGACGATTCCGGCATCTACCGGCAGCGCCGTCGTCGCGTCGTGGCGACCGCCGAGGCCCACTTCCCACACGGCGAGGTCGACGCGGTGCTCGGCGAACGCGGCCGCGGCCGCGAGGGTCATCGCCTCGAAGAACGTCGGGGCGCGCTCGGTGCCGGGAGCCTGCAGGATCGCGCGCAGATGGCGTTGCAGTTCGTCGACGGCGAGGTCGCGGCCGGCGATGCGGATCCGCTCGAGCACGGTGGTGACGTGCGGCGAACTGTAGAAGCCGGCGCGGCCGCCGGTCGCGTGCACGAGTCCGGCGAGGAACGCACAGGTCGTTCCCTTGCCCTTGCTGCCGCCGACCTGGACGGCGGGGCGCGGCGGCGGCGGAGCGCCGGGGCGGGCGAGCAGGGCGCGCATGGTGGCGAGGTCCCACAGGCGACGGTCGGGCCGGGTGCGCTCGTAGTTGACGAGCTGGCTCAGCAGCGGGGCGAGGCGTTCGGCGGCGGGGTCCACGTAGCTTTTTTGCCCGCCCTCTGGGCGGACCACACGTAGGGCGCAACACTACCGACCGCTTTGCCCGACAGGAACCGC
>JAEUHV010000305.1 GCA_016794485.1 Planctomycetota bacterium | reverse complement strand
GCGTCGCCTTCGTGCCGAGCCTGGTCGGTGTGCAGCGCCGCGAGCGCTTCGATCTGGGCGCGGCGTTGGGCTTGCGACACGCCGTCGGGATTGTCGAGGAACAGCACCGGCGACGCCCCCGGTCGGAACTGCACGCCCTGGTACTCGCCCGGCAGGAAGCCGGTGCCCCACAGCCGCGCGTAGAGCGGCTGGTCGCGCGCAGCGTCCTTGCTGACGAGCACGACGAACGTCGGCAGGTCGCGGTTCTCGGCGCCGAGGCCGTATGCGGCCCACGCTCCCATCGCCGGCCGACCGCTGGTCTGGCTGCCCGTGCAGAAGAACGTGATCGCCGGATCGTGGTTGATCGCTTCGGTGTGCAGGGAGCGCACGACGCACAGCCGGTCGACGACCGCGGCGGTGTGCGGCAGCAGATCGCCGACTTCGATGCCGGCGCGGCCGTGCGGACGCGACCCGACGAACGAACCCGCCAGCGGCAGGATCGCCTGGTTGCCGCTCATGCCGGTCAGGCGTTGCCCGCGCCGCACCGAGTCCGGCAGGGGCTGGCCGTGGCGTTCGCGCAGGAGGGGCTTCGGGTCGAACGTCTCGAACGGCGACGGGCCGCCGGCTTGGAACAGATAGACGACGCGTTTCGCGCGCGGTGCGAAGTGTGGTCCGCGTGGGGCCTCGCCGCCGGGCAGCGACCGCAGCGCCAGGGCCCCGAGTCCGAGCGATGCGTTGCCGAGGAACGCACGGCGTGCACGGCCGGACGGATCGAGGGCGTCGTAGGCGTTCCGCATGGGGGGCGAGCGATTCCTGGACGTTGGCGCACCCGGTGCAACCGGGCGGGTGCGCCAGGATATCGTCGTGCCCCGACCACCACATCCGCCATGCGAGTCCTCGCCCCATCGTTCCTGTTCTTCGCCTGCTCGATGCCGTCGCTGACGGCACAGACGGTGCGGATCGTGCCCGACCACTTCCCGACCATCGACGCCGCGATCCAGGCAGCCGCTCCCGGCGATGTCGTGCACGTGCGGACGCAGCCGACGCCGTATCCGCCGTTCACGATCGATCGGCCGGTGGCGATCGTCGGCTCGGCGATCGATGGCCAGGCGCCGACCGTCGGCGTGGCCGCGGGCGCGGCGATCACGGTGAACCTGCAACCAGGTCAGCGCGCGAGCGTGACCCGCATCGACGCGGCGCCGACCAGCGGCGCGACGCTGACCAAGGCGGTGGTCGCGAACGGCGGCCATCTCACGCTCGAGGACTGCCGCTTTCTCGCGGGGCACGATCCCGCGGGCAACACCGGACTCGCCGGCGTCGACGTCACCGACACCGACCTCGTGCTGTTGTTCACGCGCATCGAAGGCGGAACGGCGGCGGCGGCGCTGCGGGCCACGACGTCGCGGGTGTCGCTGGTCTCGTCGCGGTGCTTTGGCGCCAACCCGAACGGTGCGGGCGTCGTCGTGCAGGACAGCACGCTGCACGGCAACGACGCGTGGTTGCTCGGCGGCGAGAACTTCCTCAATGCGGCGGGCGGGCCGGCACTGGTGGTCGGCGGCGCGAGCCAGGTGTGGCTCACCGACTCGACCGTGCGCAGCGGCATGGGCAGCCCAGCCGGCAGCGCGATCGTCAACTCGACGGCGACGCCGGTCGAACTGCGGGCAACGGTGCCGACGCTGGCGTTGAGCTTCGGCGGCGCTACGCCGCCGCCGGTCGTGGTGGGGCCGACCGTCGTCAACCCGAACCTGCTGCGGCTGCGTTGGAGTGAACAGCTCTACCGGCGCGGCACGCTTCGGCTCGGCCAGCCGTGGTTCGTGCACACGACCGGGCCGGCCAACACGCCGGTCCTGCTCGCGTTCAGTTTCGCTCCGTCGGCCACCGCCGCGTTGGTGACGCGGCAGCCAGCGCTGCTCCCGGGCGACGTCGCAGCGATGTTCTTGCTGCTCACCGATCCGAGTGGAACGGCGAGCTTCGGCGGCAGCGTGCCGAACACCGCCGCGTTGGTGGGCGCGGGCTTGTGGGCGCAGTCGATCGCCGGCACCGGGCTGCCGTTCGAGGCGTCGCCGTTCGCCGGTGCCGTCGTGCGGCCGTACTGAGTCAGCGCAACACCACCGCGGCGTCACTCGCGAGCACCGTCGACGCGACCAGCGTCAGCGCGCGCACCGGATCGGCTTCGGTGGCGTGCAGCGTGCGCAACGCCGCCAGTTCGGGTTCGCGCGGCGCGCGGGCGCACAGGCTCGTGAACACGAACGCGAGGCGACGGTCGAGGTCGGCGCCGTCGCGTGCGTTCGCCCGGGCAGCGAGCGCCTGGGCGCATTCGACGAACACCGGATCGCCGAGCAGCACGAGCGCCTGCAGCGGCGTGTTGGTCTCCTGGCGCCGGACCGTGCACACCTCGCGCGTCGTGCCGTCGAACGTGGCCATGTTGGGCGGCGGTGCGGTGCGCTTGCGGAACGAATAGAGGCTGCGCCGATGCGCGTTCGCGCCCGTGTCGGGCGTGTAGTCGGCGCCGCCCCAGCCGACCCCGGCGTCGCGCCACAGGCCGGCCGGTTGGAACGGCTTCACGCTCGGGCCGCCGAGTTGCCGGTGCAGCAGCCCCGACGCCGCGAGCGCGTGGTCGCGCAGCACTTCGGCCGGCAGGCGGAACGACGGCCCGCGCGCGAGCCGTTCGTTGTGCGGGTCCGCTTCGCGGGCGGCGGCGTCGGCGACCGAGCCTTGCCGGAACGTCGCCGAACGCACGATGCGCCGCAGCACGCCCTTCATGCTGCGTTCGCGCGCGAAGTCGACGGCGAGCAAGTCGAGCAGTTCGCGCTGCCGAGGTGGCGTGCCGGCCTTGCCGAAGTTGTCCGGGGTCGGCACGAGGCCGCGGCCGAAGCACTGCGCCCACAGCCGGTCGACCGCGACGCGCGCGGCGAGCGGTTGCTCGGGGGCGAGCAGCCATTCGGCGAGGTGCAGGCGGCTGATGCGCACGTAGCGACGGAACTTCGGCAGCTGCGGCAGGAACGCCGGCACCGCCGCCGGGGTCGCCTGCGTCGGGTCGGGCTGGTCGTAGGCGCCGCGCTTCAGCACGAAACGCTTCGGCGCGTCGAAGAACGGCGCCATCACCATCAGTTCGGGCAACGACTCTTCGTGCGCGTGCAGCGCCTTCCGCGAGTCCGCGAGCTGTTTCTGCAATGCGGCCAACGTGGGGTCGCGCAGATCGGGTTCGGTCCCGGTCTGCTTGCCGCCGAGCCGTGCGACTTCGGCGGCGTTGAGGGCCAGGTCGAACAAGGCGAACGCGTGGATGCGGCCGCCGGTGAAACCGCGGTCACGGTCGCGGCCGCCGAGTTCGAGCTGGCGCACGGTCGCCGGGCCGGCGAGGTGGTTGCGCACGATGTCGACCTCGGCCTTCGCGCCGTCGAGGTAGACCGCCATGCCGTTCGCGTTCGAGCTGCCGTCGTAGGTCGCGACGATCTCGACCGCGCGGCCGAGCGGCAGTTCGGCCGCGGTGCGCACCG
>JAEUHV010000294.1 GCA_016794485.1 Planctomycetota bacterium | reverse complement strand
GGCACCGGCGAGGGCAACAACCAGCGCAGTTCTTACTGGGGCAACGGCGTGCACCGTTCGACGGACGGCGGCAAGACCTGGCGCCACACCGGGCTCGACGGCAGTGAACACATCGGCCGCATCGTGGTGCACCCGCAGGATCCGGACATCGTCTGGGTCGCCGCCCTCGGCGCGCTCTATTCGCCGAACGACACCCGCGGCCTCTACAAGACCACGGACGGCGGGGTGCACTGGCAGCGCGTGCACCACCTGGGACCGGACATCGGCTTCGTCGACGTCTGCATCGACCCGAAGAACCCCGACACGCTGTGGGCGGCGTCGTACGAACGCCGCCGCCGCGCGTGGCACTTCACCGAAGGCGGCCAGGGGTCGCGCCTGTGGAAGTCGACCGACGGCGGTGGCACCTGGAAGCAGCTCGCTGGCGGACTGCCCGAAGGCGTGCTCGGCCGCATCGGCCTCGACACCAGCAGCGACGGCAAGGTGCTCTACGCGTCGATCGAGAACCTGAACCCGCGCGGCAGCAAGCCGGCCGAAGCCGTCGGCGACCCCACCGACAATGGCCCGCGCGACGTCGATGCCGAGGCGCCCGCCGCGGTTTCCGCCGAAGTGCTCGCCGACCCGGTCGCGTTCGCCGAGTTCGAACGCCGCGTCGCCGAGGCCCAGGACCCCGTGCGCCGGTCGCGCAAGCCGGTCGTCGGCGGCGAAGTCTGGCGCAGCGACGACGGCGGCGACTCGTGGAAGAGGACGCACGCCGACGACGTGAACGTCGGCGGCGAGCCGATGTACTACTACGGCCAGGTCCGGGTCGACCCGACCAGCGCCGACACCGTCTACGTGCTGGGCGTACCGGTCTACAAGTCGACCGACGGCGGCAAGACCTGGACGCCGGGCCGCGGCCGCGGGGCCGGAGCGGCGTTCCACGGCAACCTGCACGTCGACCACCACGCGCTCTGGATCGACCCACAGGACGGCAAGCACTGCCTGCTCGGCAACGACGGCGGGATCGCCGTCACCTGGGACGGCGGTGCCACCTGGGACCACCTGACCGTGCTGCCGATCCTGCAGTACTACACGATCGCCGCCGACAACCGCGTCCCCTACCGCGTCTACGGCGGCCTGCAGGACAACGGCACCTGGGGCTTCCCGATCCACGGCAGCACGAGCTCCGGCATCCGCGCCCTCGACGCGTTCCGCATCGACGGCGGCGACGGGTTCTACGTGTGCATCGACCCCAGCGATCCGGACGTCGTCTACAGCGAGTCGCAGTTCGGCGGCATGAGCCGGCAGAACCTGCGCACCGGCGACCGCAAGAGCATCAAGCCGCGCGCCCAGAAGGGCGAACAGCCGCTGCGCTTCAACTGGAACACCCCGATCGTGCTGTCGCCGCACGCGCCGCACACGGTCTACACCGGCAGCCAGTTCCTGCACCGCTCGCGCGACCGCGGCGACACCTGGCAGACGGTGAGCCCCGATCTCAGCAGCAACGACCCCGAGAAGAAGAAGGGCAACGTGCCGCACTGCACGATCACGACGATCGCCGAATCGATGCAGCGCGAAGGCTGGCTGTGGGTCGGCACCGACGACGGCCGGGTCTGGACCAGCAAGGACGGCGGCAACCGGTGGCTCGACCTGAGCGACCGCTTCCCGCGTTCGGTGCAGGGACTCTGGGTGTCCCGCCTCGAAACCTCGCCGCACCAGGCGGGCACCGTGTTCGCGAGCTTCACCGGCTACCGCGAAGACCTGCGTTCCCCGTTCGTGTTCCGCAGCGACGACGGGGGCGAGACCTGGAAGTCGATCGCCAACGACCTGCCGCAAGAACCGGTGAACGTCGTGCGCCAGCACCCGCGCAACGCGAACGTGCTGCTGGTCGGCACCGAGATGGGTGCCTACGTGTCCGCGGACGACGGCGCCTCCTGGTTCCCGCTGGGCCGTGGCCTGCCGCGGGTCGCCGTGCACGACCTCGTCGTGCATGCACGCGAGCCCCACGTGCTGGTCGGCACGCACGGCCGCGGTGCGTTCGCGATGGACGCCGCGGCCCTCGAGACGCTGACGCCTGCGAACCTGGCGGCGGGCTTCGTCGCCCTGCGGCCGAGCGACGGCGTGCTGCTGCGGCGCGCCTTCAGCGAAGGCAACGTCGGCGCCCGCACGTGGAGCCAGGCGAATCCGTTCACGACGCCGACGTTCCGCTACCTGCTGCAGATGGACAGCGACACCCCGGTGACGCTGGAAGTGCTCGACGCAACCGGCACCGTGCTGTGGAAGAAGGACGGGCCCACCACCGCCGGCTACCACGAAGTGGCATGGGCCACCGAGCGCGGCCGCGGGCCGTTCGGCCAAGGCGGCGGCGGCGGTCGCCAGGGACAAGGCCGAGGCAACGACGGTCCCCGAGCCGGCACGTTCGCGATCCGCACGAGCCGCGGCCAACAGACCAGCACGCAGGCATTCACGGTGCACGATCGCCGTGGACCGATCGGCGTCCTCGGCGCCTGGCCGGCCGAGGCCGACGATGCCGAAGGCGAGACCGAAGGCGAGACCGAGAACGAAGGCGAAGGACGCGCGGCCGCCGGCGGCCGCTGATCCGATCGCCCGAGTCTCAGCGCTGGCGACCGGCCGGCGGGCTCGGCGGCACGCTGCCTGGGTTCGCGTTCGGCTTCGGCAGCGCGGGCTCGACCACGCCACCGACCCCGCTGCCGACCTGGCGGCCGGCCAACGTGCGCAGCCACTCGTCCTCTTCGCGCGTGACGTCGAGGCGCACACCGCTCTCGTCGACACCCTGCACGACCTGGCCGATCGCCGACTTCGGCAGCATGACGCGGTTGCTGCGGAACTCGAGCACGATGTGGTCGTCGGCGATCTGGCTCAGGATCCCGCCCACGAGCCGGTTGTTGTTGGTCAGCCGCACGAAGCCCGACGTCGCCTTTTGCAGTTCGTCGTAGTCGGCCGAACCGAGCTGGGTCAGGCGGGCGATCTCGATGGCCGCCAGCGTGACCTCGCCGTTGTCGATGCGCAGCGTCAGCTGGTCGGCGGTCGCGAGCTTCACCGCGCCGATGAAGTAGTTGCCGTTGTGCAGCTGCGCGAACGCGCGCGTGCCCGGCAGCATGCCTTCGACGGCGCGGACGGGCTTGGTGGTGTCGTCAGCTGCCCCGACCATCGTGTCGTCGCTGATGCGGACGAGTCCAGCGGCCCCGCCCGTCTTGGGCGGCTTCTCGGGCGATGGCCAGGCCACCGCGACGGGATCGACCGCCGTCGGCGCCTTGGCGACCGGCGCCTCGACCGGCGGTGCCACCGGTTCGACCGGCAGCGGCTGCACTTCCGGCGTGGTCGTCGCCACCGGATCGGAAACGACCGGCGTCGGCGGCGTCACCAGCGGCACCTCGTTCGCGGGCGGAGTGGACACCGACGGATCCGGCTCGACCTTCGTCGGCTCGACCTTCGTCGGTTCGACCTTGGCGACGGGATCCGGAGTTTGCAGAACGGGCGACTCGGGCACCACCGGTTGCGGGTCGGCCGGGCGCACCGGCGTCGGCGGCGCGACGGCGACCACGTCCGGCTTCCTCGCTTCGACCCGAACCTGCGGCCGTTCGATGGCGACTTGTTCGATTGTCGCCGGTTCGAGGGCAAGGCCGAGCCATTCGGGGCGCAGCACCGTCACCGCACCACCCGCAGCGAGCGCCACCGCCGCCGCAGCGGCGAGCCACAGCCGCCCGGTCTTCGGGCGCGCCTTCGCCGGCCCGACCAGCACCGGGGCCGGGGTGCTCTCGGTGTAGACGTCGTGGCCGTCGACCTCGGCCAGATCGACCGCGGCGGCGACCGGTTCGGCTTCGGCTTCGGCAGCAACCTCTTCCGGCTGACCATCGGCCGGGGCGACCTCACCCACTTCGGCGAGCTGGTCGACGTTGGCCTCCGGCAGCGGCTCCCAACCCGGCTCGACCGGCGCCTCGTCGGCGACCAAGGTCGGCTCAGCGAACTCGACGTTCTCGGCCTCGGCTTCCGTCTCGGCATCGGTCGCGGCTTCCGTCTCGGCAGCCACGGGCTCCGGTGCGCCTTCGGCCGGGGCAGCTTCTTGCTCTTGCCAGGCCCCGTCGCCGTCGTCGAGGACGAACGGGCCGGACTGTTCGAGTTCGCTGACCCCGTCGCCGGTCGGACCGTCGACGAGCTCGAGTTCCTTCTCGGTGTCGAGCGCGAACTCCTCTTCGTTCTGCAGCAGCGAGCCGAGCTCCTCGGTGAACGTGGCTTCGGCATCGGCCAACGACGGATCGGCCTGCTCCGGAGTCTCGGCGACCGGCTCGCCGGCCTCGTCGAGCACGAGCTCTTCGCCACGCCACGTCGACGGTGTGGTCTCGTCGAACCCGGGCTTGCCCTGGAACGACTGCGACGGCCGCAGACCCTGCGTATGGTCGGTGAACAACAGGTCGTCGGAATCCACCGCTGCCGCGTCCGCTGGCGCCGCCGGCGTGCCGGCAGGTTTGGCGGGAGGAGTGGCGAACAGCTGGTCGAGGTCGTCGCCCTTGCCAGCCAGGTCCTCGATGACGAAGTCGTCGTCGGGGAAATCGGTGTCGTCGTTGCGTGCTTGTTCGCCGCTCATGGCATCTCCGTTCCGGTCGGGAACGCCTCGGTATCGGCAGGTTGGACACGCGGACTGGAAGCCGCGGCAACGGCGAAATCGGCGACCTCGGCGACGCGCGCAACGACCGGTGGCACCGGCCTCAGCCGCCGTCGGCGGCCAGCTCGCGGTTCACGTCCGAGGACGGCAGCAGCCGACGCACGCCGCCGCGCAGCACCGTCAACCCGAGCGCATCGACGTACTCGAGCAGCGGGATCAGGTACTTGCGGCTCGTGTCGAGTTCGTCGCGCAGCTTCGGGATGTCGAGCACTTCGGCGTGCTGCAGGCAGTTGCGGCGGATCGCGCGCATCACCTTCTTGACCGTCGAGGCGCCGTAGAAGTGGTCGCCGACCTTGTCGATGCGGCCTTCGTCCTGCGCGCGATCGAGCAGCGACAGCAGCGCATCGCCGTCGAGGCCCACCAGCGCCGCGAGTTCGTGCAGTTCCGGCGGCCGGAAGCCGCGCGTCTCGCACTCGCCGACCAGCGCGTCGAACTTCTTCTGCTGGCCTTCGGGCAACGGCCGCAGCCGCTCGAGGAACAGCACCTGCCCCTGGCGCCCGGTCCGCACCCGGCCGGCCGCCTGCAACCGGTCGAACACGCACTCGACCAAAGCCGCCGGCAGCGTCTTGGTCGTGCGGATGGCGGCGCGCTTGACCGACGCCGCAGCCGACCGTTTGGCCAGCATGCGATCGACCGACTGCAGCAACTCCTGTTCGCCGGCGAGCACGAGCGGGCGCAGGAACGCACGCATCGACCGGGTGTGCAATTCGACTTCCGGCATGCCCTGCAGCACGGCCACGACCTTCTCGTCGGGCAGGTCGACCGCGCGCGACAAGTCGTCGACCGGGCGCCCTTCCGGACCGGCCTGTTCGAGTTCGTGCTGCAGCCGTGCTTCCGGCCGATCACCCGCCGCCAGGATGCCGGCCAGTTCGGCCCCGAGGTCCTTGCGGCGATACCGCCCCGATTGCGACAGCCGCAGCACCTTGCCACCGCCCACCGTCTGGGCCGGGTTCTGCATGCGCAGCAGGAACCGGTCGTTGTGCGCGCAGCAGACATCGTCGTCGAGTTCGAGCCGGGCCACGAGGCTCTCGCCGGGTCCCGTGCGGTCGCGGTCGAGCAGCAGCAGGGTTCCGCGCACTTCGATCGTGCCGGTATGGAACCGGATCGGCGTGCGGTGCTCCATCCAGGGCGAACGCCGCGTCATCGCCAGGTCGACGTCGACCGCGTCGCCGACCACGAATGCGCCGGGCTCGCACACCACCATGCCGCGGTGCACCCCGGCCTCCTTGGCTTCGGGCATCGCCAGTGCGGTGCTGTGGCCGGCCACGGCCTCTTCGACCTTGCCGCCGTAGGCGTGGATGCCGCGCACCTTGGCCTTCTCGCCGAGCGGCAGGATCTCGACCTCGGTGCCCGGACGCACCGAGCCCGTCATCGGAATGCCGGTCACCACGGTGCCGATGCCGGGCAGCGAGAACACGCGCTGGATCGGCATGCGGAACGGGCCGTGTGCCTGGCGCGGTTCGACCTGCAGCGCCAACGCTTCGAGCTTCTGCTTCAGCTCGGGGATGCCTTCTCCCGTGATCGAACTCACGCGCACCACCTCGGCCGACTCGAGCACGGTGCCGCGCACCAGCTTCTTCACTTCGTCGACCGCCATGTCGGCCAACGCCGGATCGACCATGTCGATCTTGGTCAGCACGATCAGGCCGCCACGAACCTGCAGCAGATCGATGATGTCGACGTGCTCGATAGTCTGCGGCATCACGCCGTCGTCGGCGGCGACCACCAGCATCGCCAGGTCGAGCCCGGTGCACCCGGCGACCATGTTGCGCACGAAGCGCTCGTGCCCGGGCACGTCGACCAGCCCGAGCCAACGACCATCGGCGAGCTTCAAGCGGGCGAAGCCGAGGTCGATCGTGAGGCCCCGTTCCTTCTCTTCCTTGAGGCGGTCGGGGTCGATCCCGGTGAGAGCCTTCACCAGGCTGCTCTTGCCGTGGTCGATGTGGCCGGCCGTGCCGACGACGATCGGATGGATGGAACGTGCCATTGCCGGCTAGCGGACGGCCGGACCCGTCATCGCGTCAAGTAGAGGATGCGCTGGCAACTGCCGCAGCGGACCACGGCCGAACCGCCCAGCAGCTTCGCCGTGTCGTTCATCGTGATCTTGTTGTAGCAGCCCTGGCAGTAGCTCTTCTCGACCGGGCAGACCGCCTGGTGCTCGCGGGTCTTGTAGAGGCCGTCGTATTCGCGCAGCAGGTCTTCCGGGATGCCCTCGGTCATCGGCTTGCGCCGCTCGCGCGCCGCTGCGATCCCACCGGCGCGCGACTGGCGCAATTTGTCGGCCTCGGCGAGGAAGGCATCGAACACCTTCTTCTCCTCCGACCACGCGGACTCCGCGGTCGCGGTCTCGGCCTTCTGCGTCTCGCACGCTTCGAGCAGCTTGAGGCACTCGTCCTGCGTCACGTCGCGGTCCTTGCGCACCGCTTCGATCTGGAACAGGGTCGCCTGGTACTCGGCGTTGTTGCGCACGATGTTCAGGCGCTCGTTGAGCCGCTTGATCTCGTCGTCGCTGCCGCGCACCGCCTTGTCGAGGGCGCGCGAGTCGAGCTCGGTCTTCTGCAGCCTGGCGCGGCGTTCGTTCAGCACGCGTTCGAGCTCGTCGAGCTTCTTGCGTCGCTTCGCCTCCTCGGCGGGCAAGGCGTCGATGTCCTTGGTGAGGGACGAGATCTCCTGGTCGACTTTCTGCAGCTCGAGCAGCTTCTTGACGTGGGGATGCACGGTGTTGGTGTGTCGGGCCGCGGGCAGCGGGGCCGAGGAGTCTAGCCAGAGACCGCCCGGGCTCAAGCCAGACCTGGGCCCCACCGTCACGGCCGGGGAGTCCCCGGCCCCACCGAGTGCGACCGGCTAGCCCGGTTCGCCGACGGCACTGTCGAAGAAGCCGCCGAGCCGACGGGCCCGGACCGGGTGCTGCAGCTTGCGCACGGCCTTGGCCTCGATCTGGCGCACGCGTTCGCGCGTCACCCGGAAGATGCGGCCGACCTCCTCGAGCGTGTAGGTGTAGCCGTCGCCGATGCCGTAGCGGAGCTTGATGATCTCCCGCTCGCGGAACGTCAACGTGCTCAGCACCGACTCGATGCGTTCCTTCAGCATCTCGCGGCTGGCCGACTGCACCGGACTCTCGACCGACTCGTCCTCGATGAAGTCGCCGAAGTACGAGTCCTCCGAGTCGCCGATCGGGCGGTCGAGCGAGATCGGATGCTTGCTGATCTTCATCACGCGCTTGGCCTCGTCGACCGAGACCTGCGCCGCTTCCGCCACCTCCTCGATCGACGGTTCGCGGCCCTTCAGCTGCGTCAGCTTCTTCGCCACGTTGCGCAGCTTCGACATCGTCTCGATCATGTGGACCGGGATGCGGATCGTGCGCGCCTGGTCGGCGATCGAACGGGTGATCGCCTGGCGGATCCACCACGTCGCGTAGGTCGAGAACTTGTAGCCGCGGCGGTACTCGTACTTCTCGACCGCCTTCATCAGGCCGGTGTTGCCCTCCTGGATCAGGTCGAGGAACGACAGGCCGCGGTTGCGGTACTTCTTGGCGATC
>JAEUHV010000290.1 GCA_016794485.1 Planctomycetota bacterium | reverse complement strand
AGCAGCAGCGGCACCACGCTGTCGCCCAGCGTCGCGATCTCGGCGATGCGGCCGTCCAGGAACTGGGTGTTGTTGCGGTAGTCGAGGGCGAGATCGGACCAATACGGCTCCAGCGCCTTCTGTTGGGCAGGACGGCTCCGTTCGGCCCGCGCGCGCGCCACCTTGGCGATTTCGGCAAGAGGCAGCTGGGCGGCGACGAACGGCCCCGACGCGGCGAACAGGACGACCAGACCCAGGCGGTGCAGCGCGGACATCAGGCCGGGCAGTCTAGGCGTTCGGGCCGGTCGCCGGCGAGGGGCTGTTGCAGTTCACCGCTGCAGTCGAACGGGCGGCATTGCCGATGGCAGCGGCATGTGGACCTACGTGCTGCGTCACCGGTTGCTGCTGCGGGCGATCTATGCGCGGTCGCAGCCGGTCGCGGCGCTCGACTGACCCCTTGCCCGGCACCCCTGCAGCAGAAAGGATGCGGGGTCTGTGCGTGATTTCGACGTGATCGTGGTCGGTGGTGGCCATGCCGGCGTGGAGGCGGCGACGGCCGCCGCGCGCTTGCAGTGCCGCACGGCCATGGTCGTGCTCGATCCGGGCGCCATCGGCCGCATGTCGTGCAATCCCGCGATCGGCGGGCTGGCCAAGGGACAGCTGGTGCGCGAAGTCGATGCGCTCGGCGGCGAGATGGCGCTCGCCACCGACGCCACCGGGATCCAGTTCCGGATGCTGAACACCAGCAAGGGGCCCGCCGTGCGTTCGCCGCGCGCGCAGTGCGACCGCGACGCCTACAACCGCGCGATGGTGGCGCGCGTGCTCGGCTACCCGAACCTGGCCGTGGTCGCCGGCGAAGCGGTCGGCCTCGTGCGTGCTGCCGGCGGCGCCGCGGTGGGTGGGGTCGAACTGCGCGACGGCACCGTGCTGCACGCGCCGGCCGTGGTGTTGACCACCGGCACGTTCCTCGGCGGGAAACTGTTCGCCGGCACCTGGGAATCGCCCGGCGGTCGCTACGGCGAAGCGCCGGCGGCGCGCATCAGCGCAGCGCTGCGATCGTTCGGCATCCGGCTCGGGCGGCACAAGACCGGCACGCCGCCGCGCCTGCACCGCGACTCGATCGACACGTCGCGGCTCGAGCGGCAACCCGGCGACGATCCGCCGATGCCGTTCTCGTTCCGCACGCAGCAGCTCGACGTCGAGCAGATGGCGTGCTGGCTCACCCGCACGACGCCGGCGACGCACGCGATCATCCGCGCCAACGCGCACCATTCGCCGATGTTCCAGGGCCGCATCCAGGGGGTCGGGCCGCGCTACTGCCCGAGCGTCGAGGACAAGGTGGTGCGCTTCGCCGACGCCGAGTCGCACCCGGTGTTCCTCGAGCCGGAGGGGCGCGATTCGATCGAGGTCTACCCGAACGGCGTGTCGACGAGCCTGCCCGCCGAAGTGCAGGAAGCGTTCCTGCGCACGATCCCGGGACTCGAACAGGTGCAGATCCTGCGGCCGGGCTACGCGGTCGAGTACGACTACATCCTGACCGACCAGATCCGCGGCGACCTGCAGGTCGCGAGCCTGCGCGGGTTGTTCGCCGCCGGCCAGATCAACGGGACCAGTGGCTACGAAGAGGCCGCCGGGCAGGGCCTGGTCGCCGGATTGAACGCGGCCCGCTTCGCGCGCGGGGAAGAGGCCTACGTGTTCGACCGCGCCACCGCGTACCTCGGCGTCATGGTCGACGACCTGTGCCGCGTCAACCCGACCGAGCCGTACCGGATGTTCACCAGCCGCGCCGAATTCCGGCTGCTGTTGCGCAGCGACAACGCCGACCGCCGGCTGACGCCGATCGGCGAACGGCTCGGCCTCGTCGGCCCCGAGCAGGCGGCCGCGGTGCGCACGAAGGAGCAGCGCATCGGGGCCGCGCGCAAATGGCTCGATGTGCAGCGGCGGGACGGCAAGACGTTGACGGAGTGGCTGCGGCGGCCCGAGGTCACGACCGCGGAGTTGCTGCAGTGGGATGCGCAGTTCGCCGCGATGGCGCTCGCCCCGACGGAGCTCGCCGAGGTCGAGGCCGAAGTGAAGTACCACGGCTACATCGATCGCCAGGCGATGGAGGTCGAACGGCTGCGTCGCATGGAGGAACGGCGCATTCCGGCGGCGTTCGACTATGCGGCGGTGCCGGGGCTGAGCAACGAAGCGCGGGCGCGCTTGCTGCAGCGGCGGCCGCTCACGCTCGGCGAGGCGTCGCGCGTGGCCGGCGTGCGCCAGGCCGACGTGCAGTTGTTGCTGGTGGTGCTGAGCCGGTGACGCGGGCGCGTCGGCTCACATCTGCAGCACGGCCTTGACCAGCCCTTCGGTGTCGCCCGTGACCGGGGCATCGGCGCGGCGGCGCACCTTGTCGACCTTGTCGCGCGCGTCCTTCTCGGCGAAGCCGAGCGTGACCAATGCCGCGATCGCGTCGTCGGCAGACTGGCTCGGCAACGGCCGGCCCGCCGCGTCCGCGGTCGGCAGGTCGAGCTTCGCCATCGCGTCGCGCAGTTCGAGGCAGAGCCGTTCGGCCGTCTTCTGGCCGACGCCCTTCACCGACTTCAGCGCCGCGGTGTCGCCGTGCGCGATCGCGTGCGCGAGGTCGTGCGGCGCGAACACGCTCAGCAGCGCGAGCGCGATCGACGGGCCGACGCCGCTCACCGACAGCAGCTTCCTGGCCAGTTCGCGTTCGGCGCGCGTCGCGAAGCCGAGCAGCGACGGCGTGCCGTCGACGACGTGCAGGATCGTGAACACCTGGGCCGTGGTGCCCACCTTCAGCGTCGTCGCCGACTCCAGGCTGATGCGCACCTCGTAGCCGACCCCGCCGCAGCGCACGACCGCGCGCGAGGTCTGCTTCTCGATCACTTCCCCGAGCAGGTGGTCGTACATGCGCGGGGAACGCGGCTCAGCCGCGCAGCGACAGGCCGAACTCGTCGAGCTTGGTCTTGATCTCGTTCAGCGAGGTCTGGCCGAAGTTCGGGCAGGCGAGCAGCTCCGCCTCGGTCTTCTGCGCCAGGTCGCCGATCGTGCGGATCTTGAGCAGGTCGACGATGCGACGGCTGCGCACCGACAGGTCGAGTTCGCTGATCGGGCGGCGGCTCGGGTCCGGGCTGTTCGGGTCCGGTTGCTCCTCGGGCCGCAGGGCGGGTTCCTGCATCTCGCCGAGATCCTTGCTCATCAACTCGTCGGCGGTCATGCCGAGACGGAGGCCCTTGTTCTTCAGGATCTCCTTGATCTCGGTCAGCGACGTCTCGCCGAAGTTCTTGTAGCTGAGCAGCTCCGCCTCGGTCTTCTTCACCAGGTCGCCGAGCGTGCGGATGTTCATCTTCGCGAGGCAGTTGCGCGACCGCACCGAGAGCTCGAAGTCGTTGATCGGGGTGCGCAGGAGCTTGTTGCGCTTGTCGTCGCGGCGCTCCTGGTCCTCGTCGTAGTACATGTTGAGCGCGGCCGCCGCGTCGCGGCGATACAGGCGCGCGCGCGAGTTGTCCGGGTTCGCTTGCAGCGCCAGGTCGAAGCACTGCATCGCGCGGCGGTAGTTGCCCATGTCCTCGTACAGGATGCCGAGGTTGACGACGCAGGCGACGTTGACCGGCGGCGACATGAGCGCGCGTTCGTACAGTTCACGCGCTTCCTCGTCCTCGCCGCGCAAGTCGACGTTCAGGGCCAGCCGGAACAGCGCCTGCTTGTGGCTGCCGTCGAGCGCCAGCACGTCGTCGTAGAAGTTGATCGCGGTGCCGACGTCGTGGTTGAGCTCGTGCACGCGCCCGGCGAAGTACTTCTGGTCGGCCGGGCCGAGCAGGTGCTTCAGCTTCTCGACGTCCTTGGTCAACCGTTCGGCATCGTTGTGCGCGTCCAGGGCGCGCAACCAGACCAGGGCTTGCACCTGGTCCGACTCCCGGCGCGACAGCAGCTTTGCAGCGTCGTCGAGCTGGCCGAGTGCGGCGAGGCTCGACGCGAGGCACAGGGCGACGACCGCATTGGTCTTGTCGGCTTGCAGCAGCGGCACGGCTTCGGTGTGCCGGCCGAGCGCCCACAGGGCAACACCGCGGGCCGTGCCCTTGGCGCGCGGGTCCGCCAGCCAATCGCGCAGTTGCTCCAGCGAGCCGACCGACTGGAAGACGGCGGCGCGGAACGCGTCGAGCTTGGTCGGCGTCAGGTCGCCGGCTAGGAGTGCCGCGGGGTCGAGCGAAGGAATGGGAGCCGTGTCCGTCATCGTGGGGTACGTTGCCGACCGTCCCGCTCCGGCGAAACGCCGTTCGGGGTCGAATCCAGAAAGAGGGCGAGAACAGTAGGTAGGCCCCTTGGCCGGGTCAAGTTCGGCGGGGTCAAGTCACCGCCGGGCCGGTGCTGGCGTGGTGCTCCGCCGCCCGTCTGCGGGCCACCTGGTAGACGGCCACGAGGTCGGCCGCCATCGGTGCGAAGCCGCGGGCCCTGGCCCGGCAGTGGCGCGCCATCCGTGCGACGCGGTGCGGGTCCTTGGCCAGGGTGTCGATTGCCATGGCCCACGCCGCCACGTCACCGGGGGGGAGGACGAGGCCTTGGACCTCGTCTTCGACCGCGTCCTGCAGGCCGCCGACGCGGCTCACCAGCACCGGCCGGCTGGCGGCGAGGGCTTCGCGCACCGTCAGGCCGAACGCTTCGTGCCACAGGGCCGGCGCCGCCAGCACGTCGATTCCCTCCAGCAGTTTCGGCAGCTCGCCCAGGGCGTACGGGCCGAAGTAGGTCACGCCCGCGCCCGGTGGCAGGCGCTGGAAGCAGCGCGTCGCATAGCTTTCGTCGCCGTGGTACGGCACGACATTGCCGTGGATGTGCAGCCGCACGCGCCCCGGGGGCAGGGTGGCCAGTGCCGCCAGCAGGACGTGCAGCCCCTTCGAGGGCATCACGGTGCCGAAGTAGCCGAGCCGCAAGGGGCCGGGCCCGCCGCCAGCCGGCCGCAGCGCCTCGAGGCGTTCGGTGTCGACGCCGTTTTCCACCACGACGAAGCGGTCCGCAGGCACGCCGAGGGCCGTGAACGGCGGAATGGCGCGCGCACTCGGGACCACCAGCACCTCGGGCAAGGCCAGGGTCCGCAGCGCCCGGGCGTGTACGGCGCCAGCCTTGGCCACGCGGTCACGTTCCGACAGCCACCACGGGAACGTTGCATGCAGGCACTCGCCGCAGCGGGTCGGTTCGGCCCGTTCGCAGCGTTCCTCGCGTTTGTGGAACATCTGGCCGCGCGGGCAGAACAGCCAATAGTCGTGCAGGGTCAGCACGGTCGGCACGCGGGCGTCGTGCAGCACGGCCAGCGCATCGGTCGACATGCCGGTCAGGTGGTGGACGTGGCACACGTCGAACCGGCTGCCGGCCGCCGCGCGCTCCGTCAGGAACGACTGCAGCGCCGCAGCCATCGGCGGCGACGTGTAGATCGTGTCGAGATCGCGCACCTGTTCCCAACGGTAGGCCACGCGGGTGATGCGCGGGTTGCCGTCGTGTGTGCAGCGGAACGTGCCTTGTGGCGTTCCCGGGGTGCCTTCGCGCGCGAAGACCTCGACGGCATGGCCCTGTTGCACCAGGGCGTGGGCGAGGCCGTCGACGTGCTGTTCGACGCCGCCGACGCTGTCGGGCGGCAGTCCGTGGCAGACCAGCAGGATGCGCATGACGCGACGATGCCGGGCCCGGCGCAGGGCCGCAACGGCGCAGTCGCCTCGGCGAGGCGCGACCGTCAACTCGTCGTTTGACCCGGTGCGCTTCGACGG
>JAEUHV010000284.1 GCA_016794485.1 Planctomycetota bacterium | reverse complement strand
GGCGGGGTCGCTGCTGTTCCGCGGCGTAGACGATGCCCATGCCGCCCTCGCCGAGCACGGCGCCGAGCACGTACGGGCCGAGCGTCGCGCCAGGAGCCAGCCTGGTCGGCGTCGCGCGGGCGATCGTCGCGGTGCCAGGCGGCACCAGGAATCCTCCGGTGTCGGCGAACTGCAACAGTCGGTCGACCGCGGCCCGCAGCGGGCCGTCACCGAGTTCGCGGTCGAGCAACGCCGTGCGTTCCGCCGGCGGTACGTCCAGCGCACGATCGAACGCGGCACGGATCCTGGTCCAGTCGGCGTTCATCGTCCAGCCAGCTCCGCGCGCAGGAATGCGCACGCCATGCGCCAGCCTCGTTCGACACTGGTCAGCGACGCCGCCTGCACGTCGGCGATCTCCTGCATCTTCAAGCCGGTGAAGAACCGCAGTTCGACGATCTGCGCCAGGGTCGGGTCGACGGCGGCCAGCCGTTCCATTGCTTCGTCGAGCGCGATCAGGTCGATGGCGCGTTCGTCGTAGACGGCGGCGAAGTCGTCGAGTTCGACCCGCACGAGGTCACCGCCGCGCTTCTGGCGATGCTTGCCGCGCAGGTGGTCGACCAGCACCGATCGCATCGCCTTGGCGGCCGCCCGCAGGAAGTGCGCCCGGTCGGTGAATGGCGTGGTGCGATGCGCCAGCTTCAGCCACGCCTCGTGCACGAGCGCGGTCGGTTGCAAGGTGCAGTCGGCCTGCTGGCCCACGCGATGGGCGCGGGCCTTCAGGTCGGCGTACAGATGCTCGAACAGCGCGGCTGCGGCCGCCGGCTCGCCAGCGCCGGCACGCCGCAGCAGGTCCTGGACGGGATCGCAGGGCTCGACCATGGCGGCGCAATGTAGCGCCGGCGCGAACTCGTGCAGGACGCGCACGATCGCCCCGCGACACGGGCAGATGGCGATCGCGGCCATCAGTAGCCGACGCCGAGAGCGAGGCCGAACGACATCGCCGGCGCACCCGTGGTGGCATCGAGCGCGAGTGCCTGCGCGAACAAGGATGCACCCATCGGCGCGCCCGCCGGGATCGCAATCGGGAACGTCGCCGTGCCGCCGAGCGAGGCGCCGGTCAGCAGCAGTTCGGGGTCGGCCAGCAGCGTGCATCCGTTCAGCATCGGCAACACCACGCCGATCGAGAGGGGCAGTGATCCGGTGCCGCCGCCGAAGCTGCAGCGCGAGAAGCCGATCGCCAGCAGGTGTACGGCTGGGGCCGGTGTGGTCGAGCTGAGCGCGAACGACGCGTTGCCGAGGTAGGGTCGACCGCCGGTCGAGTCGAACGTCAGCTGGCCGGTGCCGCATTCGGTGACGGTGCCACTGGTGTAGAGGCCTTTGCCGGCGCGGGTGCCGCTCGCCAACTGCGCGATCTCGGCCGGGGTGTAGATGCGGGTGCTGACCAGGAACTCGTCGAGGTCGTAGACGCTCCCGGCGCCCTGTCCACCACTGCCGACGAAGCACTCGCCCGTGCTGGTGCCGGTGTCGACGCCGCCGACGAAGCCGCTGTCCTGTTCGACCAGGACGCCGTCGATGTACCACGACACCAATCCGGCGTTGGCGTTCACGACGACGGCGAGATGGACCCACGCGTTCTGTGCCGGCGTTTGCAGGTCGGCGTTGAGGACCGCCCAGGTCCCGTTCGCCATCAGGCCCTGCACCACGAGGCCGGTGCCGAAGCTGCCGCCGGTTGCCATGCGCAGGCCCGTGGGACAGCCGAACAGATGGCTCGGCACGACCGGGGCGGTGCGTTGCTTCAGGTAGGTGGCCAGCGTGAAGTCGCCGGTCACCGGGTTGGCACCGGGATGCCAGCCCGTGCGCACCTGGGTGTAGTGGCCGGACATCGAGACTTGGGCTCCGGCCAGGGCGTTGCCGTACAAAGAGGGCACGTAGTACGAAACGCTGGTGGTCTCCAGGACACCGTTGCCGATGGCCGCGCCCTGCGGCGCGTAGTTGACGACTTCGTTCGTGCAGCCGCCCTCGAACTTGTAGAGCAGGAAGTCCTGGGCGAGGGCGGGGAGGACGAACATGGACGCGGCGCAGGCCGCACGCAGGATGGTGGTCATGGGTTGCTCCTGGGAACGACGCCCGCGGCGGCAACCCGGCGCGATTTCTTCGATGGCAGCGCCCGAGCCTGGCGGCGTCGGGCGACCGGTGTGGCGGTGTCCCGGCTACGCTGCCACGTCCGGTCCATCCGTCCCGCCACCCGAGGTCTGCGTGCTGCACGCCATCGCCGTTCTCGCCGTCGTTCTCGACCAGTCGCCGATCGCCGCCGAACCGCCCGAACTGCTCCGCATCAGCCTTGCCGGCCCGGCGACCTGGCGCGTCCGGATGCAGCCCACGGACCTCGGGGCGATGCTCGCCACCGAGCCGGCGGAGAAGCTCTGGCGGCGTCACGTCGACGACCTCGACGCGACCCTGCGCGCCGTGCACGGCGCCGATGCCGAGTTCGCGCGCGAACGGGCGCGCCTGCTCGACTACGCCGGGACGTTGCACGTCGTCACCTGGCTGGAACAGGCCGAGGACGCCTTGCACGTGCCGCGGTGGTCGGCCGCCGTGGTCGCCGAGCCGGACGGGCACACCGATCTCGAGGCGATGGCGCGCGAGAGTGAAGGTTGGCTGCGGCGTGTCGGCGAGCAGGCCAGCAACGCGTGGCGCGAGTTGCGGCCCGGTACGCCGCGCGTGCACGCCGGCCGGCTGGTGGTGGTGTTCGCCGACGACGACGCGCGGGTGGCGGCGACGGCGCGGGCGCTCGCGTGGCGCGGCAAGCCGCTCGATCCCCGCGACGTTCTGCGCGTCGAGGGCGAAGTGGGCCCTTTGCTCGGCTTGTTGCGCGACCGGGCGTGGGAACGTGGCCTCGCCGCCGACGTGCTCGGTGCCGCGACGCGACGATTCGTGGTGACGTGCGGCGCGTTCGGACCGGACGTCGCCGCGATGGTGCGCCTGCAGTTCGACGCCGGTGGCGACCGCGGCGTGTTCGCCGGCCTCGCGCCGGTGCGCACCGGCGTGCCGGATCTCCAGGGGCTCGTGCCCGACGAGACGTCGCTGCGGGTGGCGTGGCAGGTCGACTGGGCGGCGGTCTGGAACTCGTACTGCACCGTGCTGGCAGGTGTGCAGGAACGTTCCGTCGCGGCGACCCGCGCGCGCTTGCAGCGGACGTGCGGCGACGTGGTGCAATCGCTGGTGCCGCACCTGCGCAGCGACGTCTTGTTGGTCTGTGGCCCCGGCGACCCGGACGACGGGGTCGTGCCGTTCGCGCGTGCCGGCCTCGTCGTCGCGCTCCAGGACCAGGACCGGGTGGTCGAAGCACTCGCGCCGGTCGTTGCGGCCTTCGGCGCGCGCTTCCTGCCGGCGGCGGACGGCGCCCAGGTCGCCGACTTCGGCTTCGTCCAGCTGTTCGTCGGGGACGGCGTCCTGGTCCTCGGCAGCGCCGAGCACGGTCCCGGCCTCGCGGCGCAGGTGCGTTCCCGGATCGCCGAGACGGGCGTGCCGCCTGCGAAATTCGCCGACGCCGGGGCCGGGGTGAGTGGCGCCGGGACGGTCGCCGTCGGCGCGTTCCTGCGCGGCGAACTCTACGCCGCCTTGCGGTTGCTGCCGATGCTGCTCGGCAGCGACGGGCTGCCGACCGGTCCGACCGGACTCGTGGACGAGGTCGAACGCTGGACGCCGCTGCTGAAGGCGCACCGGCTCGACACCGCGGCCCTGGACCTGCGTGGCCGCACGGACGAGATCGTCGTGCGCGTGCTGTGGTGAACTTCGCACGGCATCGCGGCCGTCCGTAGACTCCGCAATTCACAATGCCGGCGGCGGTTCTGGCCGGCGATCGGCCACAATGCGCCTCCCGCGCGACCCGCGCGCCCGGTCCGCCTCCCCCCGGAATGAAGACATCGACCCTCGTCCTGCTCGGCCTCGGCATCGTCCTGGTCGGCCTCGTCGCCTATTCCGCACTGCAGCCCAAGGCTCCGACCCACGTCGTCATCCACAAGGCCGAGAAGCTGCCGACGATGCGTTCGGTCGTGAAGGGCACCGGCGAGATCCGCGCCAAGGAGTTCGTCGACATCCAGGCCGAGGTCGCCGGCTTGATCACGCAGTTGAACGTGCGCGAGGGCGACACGGTGCAGAAGGGGCAGGTGCTGCTCACGCTCGACGACCTGCAGCTGAAGGCCGAGCAGGACAGCGCCCGCGCGCAGGTGGGGGCCAGCGAGGCCGACGCGCGCCAGAGCGACGTCGGCGTCGCCACGGCGGAGGCCAACCTGGCGAGCGACAAGACCGCGCTGGCGAACGTGAAACTCGAAGCCGAGCAGGCGCGCACGTCGCTCGAACGCGCCAAGGCCTCGTTCGCCCGCAAGAAGGAATTGTTCGACCAGAAGCTGATCGGCGCCGAGGAGTTCGAGGTCGCCGCCGCCGAGGCGCGCCTCGCCGAGCAGCGCCACGAATGGAACCTGGCCCGCATCGAGCAGGCGCAAGCCAACCTGGTCGCCGGCGCGTCGCGGGTCGAAGCGGCCAAGGCCGTGCGCGACGCCGCGTGCCGGCGGCTCGAGTCGGTGCAGGCGGGCCTGGCGCGGGCGTCGGACATGGTCGGCAAGACCGTGCTGAAGGCGCCACTGTCGGGCCTGATCACGAAGCTCAACGTCGAAAAGGGCGAGCGCGCCGTGCCGGGCATCCAGTCGAGCCCGATCGCGACGCTGATGACGATCGCCGACATGTCGGTGATCGAGGCGGAGATCCGCGTCGCCGAGGCCGACATCGTCGAGGTGAAGCTCGGGGCCAAGGCCGAGGTCGAAGTCGACGCGATCCGCGACGTGAAGTTCGCCGGCGTCGTCACCGAGATCGGCCAGAGCCCGATCCAGGACGTGTCCGGCGGCGGCGGCAACAACTCGAGCCAGGAAGGCAAGGAGTTCAAGGTCGTGGTGCGGCTGGACGCGCCGTCGCCGGACCTGCGCACCGGCTTCATCGCCACCGCCAAGATCACCACGGCTGTGCGCACCGACGTGCTGGTGGTGCCGTTCTCGGCGCAGGTGGCGCGCGAGATCGAACTCGACGAGAAGGGCGAGTACGTGCGGCCGAAGGAGCCCGTGCCCGGCGAGCCGGAGCCCGTGCTGACCGCCGCCGACAAGGCGAAGCGGAAGGAGAAGGAGGGCGTGTTCGTCCGTCGCGATGGCCGTGCGTTCTTCCAGGTCTGCGAGTTCGGCGTGGTCGGCGAGAAGATGGACGTCGAGGTCGAGCGGGGCCTGCAGGACGGCGACGAGGTGATCAGCGGGCCGTACCAGGTGCTGCGCACGCTGAAGGAATGGGACCGCGTCGAACTCGATCCGAAGCGGACCAAGCAGGGTGCCGGGAACTGAGGCCGCCATGGACGCGAGCCCGCAGGAAGTCATCCGCACGGAGGCCCTGACCAGGTCGTTCGCGATGGGCAGCAACACCGTGCAGGCGTTGCGCGGCGTCGACCTGGTGATCCGGCGCGGCGAGTACGTCGCGATCATGGGGCCGTCGGGGTCGGGCAAGTCGACCCTGATGAACCTGATCGGCTGCCTCGACACGCCGAGTTCGGGCCGCTACTGGCTGAACGGCACGCCGGTCGAGGAGATGGAGCCCGACGAGCTGGCGCGCATCCGCAACAAGGAGATCGGGTTCGTCTTCCAGACCTTCAACCTGCTGGCGCGCGCGACCGCGTTGCGCAACGTCGAGTTGCCACTGGTCTACGGGGGCGTGCCGCCGGCCGAACGCCGCGCCCGCGCCGAGCAGGTCCTGCGCGAAGTCGACCTCGGGGCGCGCATGGACCATCGGCCGAACCAGTTGTCCGGCGGCCAGCGCCAGCGCGTGTCGATCGCGCGCGCCCTGGTCACGCGGCCGGCCCTGTTGCTCGCCGACGAGCCGACCGGCAACCTCGACAGCAAGACCTCGGGCGAGATCATGGCGCTGTTCGACCAGCTGCACCGCGCCGGCAACACGATCGTCGTCGTCACGCACGAACGCGACATCGCCGACCACGCGCACCGCGTCGTCACGATCCGCGACGGCCTGATCGCGAGCGACGAGCCGAACCAGCGCACGGTGGAGGCGCCGTGAGCCTGCTCGAAGCGCTGCGGCTGGCGCTCGAGTCGATCTGGGCGAACCGGTTGCGGTCGTTCCTGACGTTGCTCGGCGTCATCATCGGCATCGCCGCGATCATCGCGACGTTCGCGGTGATCCAGGGGCTGAACGCCTACGTCAGCGACAAGCTGTCGAACCTCGGCAAGGGCGTGTTCACGGTGCAGCGCGTCGGGCTGATCACCAACCGCCAGGAGTTCCTCGACGCGGTGCGCAAGAACCGCAAGCTGCTGCCGTTCGACGCGCGCGAGATCGCGTTGCGTTGCGACTCGGTGTCGGCGGTGGCCTGGGAAGTGCACGCGACGGTCGACCTGAAGCGCGGCAACGACGAACTGCGCGCGTGCGACATCGGCGGCATCACGCCGAAGATCCTCGAGATCGAGCCGTTCGACGTCGCCGAGGGCCGCATCCTGGCCGAGCACGAGGAGCAGGCGGCTGCGTCGGTCGCATTCGTCGGCCACGACGTCGCCGAGCGACTGTTTCCCGGGGTCGATCCGGTGGGCAAGGAGCTGGCCGTGCGCGGCCACGCGCTGCAGATCGTCGGGGTGGCGGTGAAGAAGGGCTCGTTCCTCGGCTTCTCGCAGGACAACTTCGTGAAGATCCCCTACAGCCTGCACACGAAGCTGTTCGGGGCGCATCGATCGATCAACATCAGCGTGCAGGCCGCCGACAGCGAGCGCATGGAAGAGGCGATGGACGACGTGCGTTCGGTGCTGCGTGCGCACCACCGGCTGCGACCGAACCAACCCGACGACTTCAGCTACACCACCGCCGAGGGCATCAACAGCCTGTGGCGCACGATGACCGCCACGTTGTTCAGCGTCGCCATCTTCGTCGTCGGCATCTCGCTGGTGGTCGGCGGTGTCGTCATCATGAACATCATGCTGGTCAGCGTCGTCGAACGGACGCGCGAGATCGGCGTGCGCAAGGCGGTCGGCGCGCGGCAGCGCGACATCGAGCGGCAGTTCCTGATCGAGGCGGTGCTGCTCAGCTGCCTCGGTGGCGCCATCGGCATCCTGATCGCCTGGGGCATTGCCGCCGTGCTCGCGGCGAACACCCCGTTGCCGGCCCAGTTCCCGGCCTGGGCGCCGCTGGCGGCGTTCGCGATCTGCACGCTGATCGGCGTGTTGTCCGGCCTGCACCCGGCCAAGAAGGCGGCGCGCCTCGACCCGATCGAAGCGCTGCGCACGGAGTGACCATGCGCCGCTTCACCGCCCTCGTCGAGAACGTGCGCCTGGCCGTCGACACCCTGCAGGCCAACCGGTTCCGGTCGTTCCTGACCGTGCTCGGCGTGTTCATCGGCACGTTGATCGTCGTCGCCGTCGCGTCGGTGTTGAACGGCTTCCGGCAATCGGTCGTCGACCAGGTCGAGGAGTTCGGCACCAACAACATCTACATCTACCGGATGCCGTTCGTGCAGATCGGGCCGCGGTCGCGCGAGCTGCGCAACCGGAAGCCGCTGCAGCTCGACGACGTGCTGGCGATCCGCGAGTTCTGCCCGGCGGTCGAGATCGTGACGCCGGGCATCTCGGTGCCGACGTTCCTGAAGCGCGCCGTCTACCAACGCGAGGAGATCGACTCGCCGCGGCTGCGCGGCGTGTTCCCGGACAACGTGCTCGTCGCCAACCGAGTGGTCGAGGAGGGTCGGTTCTTCACCGAACAGGAGAACACGCACCGCATGTCGGTGGTCGTGCTCGGCGCCGCCTCGGCGAAGGCCCTGTTCCCGAACGGTGGGGCCGTCGGCAAGGAGGTGCGCATCGACGGCCGCGAGTACACGGTGGTCGGCACGCTGCAGAAGCGGCGCGAGGGGCCGTTCGGCAGCCAGAACGAGGACGACACGCTGTTCCTGGCGCCGTACTGGACGATGCGGCGGTTCTATCCGGGCGAAGACGACCACTTCATCGCCGCACGCGCCCGCTCCGGCGAGATGACGCAGGCGCTCGACCAGATCACGCAGGTGCTGCGCAAGCAGCGGCGCGTGGCCTCCTACGCCGAGAACAACTTCGAACTCGGCACCGCCGACTCGCTGATCCAGTCGTTCGACGAGATCGTGTTCGCGACGATGGCGGTGATGTTCCTCTTGTCGATGGTCGGCTTCATGGTCGGTGGCGTCGGCGTCATGAACATCATGCTGGTGTCGGTGCGCGAGCGGACGCGCGAGATCGGCCTGCGCAAGGCGGTCGGCGCACGGCGACGCGACATCCTCGGCCAGTTCCTGGTCGAGGCGATGGTGCTCTGCGCCATCGGTGGCGTGCTCGGCCTCGTGGCGGCCGAAGCGCTGCTGGCACTGGTCGGCCTCGTGTTGCCGGACCTCGCCGCGACGACGCCGATGTGGGCGCGCGTGTTCGCGTTCGCGGGATCGGCCAGCGTCGGCCTGTTTTTCGGCCTGTGGCCGGCGTGGAAGGCGGCGAGCCTCGACCCGGTCGAGGCGCTGCGCTTCGAGTAGGCCGCGTCGCCCGCTCGGCGACGCGGCCGCGGCGGCTCAGAAGCCGACGCGCATGCAGACGCCGTTCGACGCCTGCAGGTTGAACGGGTTGATGCCCAGCAGGAACGGGAAGCTCTGGCCGGTGAGCTGCACGTTGAGCAGCGCATTGTTGGCGGGCACCGGGAACGGGGTCACGATGTCCGGGCCCGGGCCGACCGCAGTCAGCAGCAGCAACGCGTTGTGGTGCAGGCTGCAGCCGGGCATGCCGAGGAACGTGAGGTCGATCGGCAGCGGGAACAGCGTGTCGCCGAGGGTCAGGATCGTGAACGGCGTGGCCGGCGCGATGTTGGTGGTGACCAGGTTGAACGTCGTGCCGATCACCGGCCGCGCGTCGAGCTTCAGCACGGGCGGGGTCTGGCCGTTGCCGCTCGTGTACGGAATGGCCGCGGAGAAGTCGATCGGCGGCGGCAGCGTGGAGCCGAGCCCGGGCGTGAAGCCGAGCAGCGCGTTGTTGCCGTTGCCGACGCCGGTGTTCGCCAGCGTGCCGTAGACCATCTCGATGTTGCCGCCCGCGTCGATCGTCATCTGCATCGTGTTGAGCGCGGTCGGCACCGGCCACTCGGGCACGCCCGCCCACGTGATGCGGACCCAGGCGTTGTTCGGGGCGACTTCGTAGTGCAGCGAACCCGCGGCGCTCAGGTCGAGGTCGTGGAAGTAGGCGGCGATGCGCGGCGCCTGGTCACGGAACGGCGCGATGCTGCCGTAGGACGCGCCGCAGACGTCGTAGGTGTTGCTGGTCACGGCGGCGAGGTAGACCGCGCCGTTGCTGCTGATCGTGATGTCAGTGGTGGTGCCGCCCGGGTAGGTCAGCGGGAACGGCAGCGTGATCGGGGCCGAGAGCGCGTCGTCCCAGTTGGCCGACGAGCTGGCGTTCGGCGGCGACAGCGTCAGCGACGGCGAGGTCGGCGGGACGAACGGCGTGCCGGACGAAATCACGATGTAGTTCGTGCCGGTGAAGATCCAGCTCTGGGCCGTGTTGGCGACGTCCGGAGCCGTGGCGCTGGCGGGGAAGCTCTCGTAGAAGGCGTACGGCTGGTAGTAGCAGCCGGCTCCGACGTCCACCCAGTGCGCCGAGTTCGCGTCGGCGGTGTAGGTCACGCGCAGGTTCGGGCTGTCGACCGTTCCGCCGGTCCACGCGACGCCTTGGATGCCGTCGTTCGACCAGGTCAGGAACTGGTCGGAAACCGGTGCGCCCGGGTTCGGGCTCTTGCCGAGGCAGTGCAGCGGGCCGGGGTTCGTGCCGCTGGTCGGCGCGAGGTATTCGATCGCGAGCCCGTAGGTGCCGGCGGCGAGGCTCAGCGGCGGGTTGAACACGATCGGCGATTCACCCGGCGTTGCGACGACCGTCATCGTGCCGCTGCCGAGCAGGGTCCACGGGGTGCCGGGAGCCGTCGGGCTGATCGCTTCGCTGCCCGTGCGCGTCGTGGCGCAGGTGTAGACGTTCACGACCGACGTGTTGCCGACCTGGTTGGGCAACGGCGTCGGGGCGCCTGCACCCTGGTCGTAGGTCCACGTCGCCATGCTGCTGATCGTGATGTCGCGTTGCACGACCACGTCGGCGAAGTGGCAGCCGATGTTGTAGTAGAAGCTGCCGACGAACTCGTCGCGGTTGGAGAAGGTGCGAGCCGACGGCGCCGTGGCGCACGTCTGGGCCAGGGCCGAACCGGCCACGGCAAGGACAACTGCACCGAGCAGAGGGAATCGGGTCATGGCAATCAGCCTCCGATGAGGGACGAAAGGGATGAAACGAGGCGGCCGACCATACCAAGGCCCAATGCCCGTGCCATGGGCGCGACCCGCTGTGGCTGTGGCTCGTTCGTAACAAGCGGCGCCATGTCGGCTTGGCGAATCCCGGCCGGCAATCAGCGTGGCTGCATGGCAATCACGAAGCCGTCGGGGCCACCGGCGCGAACCTCGAACCCGCCGGCCCAGCCGGCGCCGTCCGTCGCGCGTTGGCGCAGTTCGTAGCGGCCGGGCGCGAGCACGGCGCACATGCGCAACGAGTGGTCGGGCGGCAGAGACCACGTTCCGACCGCGGCTCCGGTGTGGTCGCACAGCACGAACGTGCGCGCGCCGGCGTCGGACGGAGGCAAGCCGATCGGCGCGAACGTGACCCGCAGGCCGGCCCGCAGCGGCACCTGCAGCGTGGTCGTGGTGCCGGCGTCCACGTGCACGGGAATCGCTTCCTGCCAGGCGATGCGGCTGCCCATCACGTAGGCCTCGTAGTCGCCGGGCAGGAGCACCTGGTCGAGGTGCGGTCCCGTGCGAACGGCACAACGCCGGCGCCGCACGGCGTCGACCAGCGTGACGACGAGATCGCCGGCATTTGCCGTGTCCGGCCAGACGAACGTGAGGTCGACGCGGCCGCACGGTGCGGTGGTGGCGTCCACCACGGCGGTGGTGGCGGCGGCGAGATCGACGGGATCGGCGACGAACGTCGGCAGGCCAGGATCGGTCGTCTCGGCGAACAGCACGTAGCGTCCGGCGGGCAGCGGGCCGAGCCGGAACGCGCCGGCGACGTCGCTCCGGCCGAGTTCGGCCCACTGCACGCCGTCGCGATGCACGAACAGCCGGGCGGCGCGCAGCGGGCGGCCGTCGCTCGTGCGCAGGTTGCCCGCGAGCCAGCCGTCGGCGGCGAAGTTCGTCGGCAGTGCCACCGCGACGTCGTCGCCGTGCCAGACGGCGAACGCATCGACGTCGCGCCACAGCGGCTCGCCGGCGGGACGGAACGCCAGCCGCGGCGTGCCGTCGCGGCCGTTCGCGACGACGGCGCTGCCGTCGCCATCGAGGGGCGCGATGCGTGGCGCGGGGTCGAGCTGCGACTCCGGCCAGGTTGCGCGCAGTTCGCCGGCGACGGCGCGGCCCTCGGCGTCGCGGACCCGGGCGCGGACCATGCGGGCCGCCGGCAACACCAGCTCGAACAGCGACGTCGTACCGGGTGCCGCGGCCGGCACCGTGCACGCGGTGGGGATGCGTCCGATGGCCCGCGCCGCCACTTCGTTGCCGGCCTGGCCCACACCCTCGAACACGAAGCGCCCGTGCGCATCGCTCACCAGATCGACATCGCTGCCGGCGGCGAGGCTGCGATGCACGACGTCGACACCCGCCAGTGGTGCGCCGTGTTCGTCGCGCACGAGTCCGGCGATCGTGTCGCCGCGCGCCAGCACGACGGTGTGCGTGCCGTCGGGGCCTGGGGCCAGCCAGCCGACGAACGGGACGCGGCCGACCGCGCGCACCGCGAGCCTCGGCGGCAAGGCGGGCAACGCGAGCGTATTCATGGTGCCGGCCGCATCGGTGCGCGCCTCGAACGGCGGTGGGCGCCGCGGCGCGGCCCCGTCGGCGAGCCAGACCGGCGCCGCATCGGCGGCATCGCCGACGAACACGAGCGCATCGGGCACGGGCGCGCCGGCTTCGTCCTCGACGCGCACGGTGGCCCTCGGGCCGGCCTCGCCGAGGCGCAGGACGCAGGTCCCGTCTGGCGCGGCTGCGGCCGGTTCGCTGCCGGCGAACCGCGCGTCCCGGGCGGCGAGCAGCGCCCCGCGAGGAACGTGGCGCAGCAGGAACGTGCCGTCGGCCGCCGTCGTGCAGACGTCGGTTCCGCGCCACGCCTCGCCGCCTTCGCCGAGCCAGACGTGGGCCCCGACCACCGGTGTGCCGTCGGGCGCCAGCACGCGGCCGTGCACCGTCTGGCCGCCCTGCACGGCGATCTCGTGCACGGCCGGTACGGGGTCGGCGTCGAGATCGAACGTGCGGCTCGGGCCGCGGTCGAGCTGCGCGAGCCAGCGGCCCAGCGTCGCTTCCGGCCAGTACAGGAAGCCGTTCGCGTCGCTGACTGCACGACGGCGGTGCAGCACCGGATCCCGCCCAGCCGCGGGTGTGAGGCTCGCACCCGTGTGTGGCAACGGCGTGCCGTCGGCGGCGAGCACGCGCAGGCGCAGGCCGGGCGGCGCCGCCGGCTGCCGTTGCGGGTCGGCACCGGTCGCGGGATTGCCTGCCGCCGATCGCTCCTGCACCGCGCCGGGAACGGCGGCGACGGGGCCGAGGCTCGGGCCCGCGGTCGCGTTCCGCAGCGATTCCGGTACCGGCCACGCGAACCACACGACGACCGCGACGGCGGCGAGCCAGGCGATCCCGCGCGCGGTTCGTGCCGATGGGCTCGCCGAGGCCGTGCGGCCCAGGACCAGCAGCAAACCGAGCCCCGCCCAGCGCTGCAGCATGGCGCGGAGCCGGGCGAGTCCCCGGTGCAGGTGCACGCGAACGGTCGTGCGCTCGAGGCCGAGTCCCTGCGCGATCTCGACGGGCGTGCGTTGCGCGAACAAGAACTGCTGCAGCGGGACGCGGTAGCGTTCCGGCAACTGCGCGATCGCGAAGTGCACGTCGCCGTGCAGTTCGCGCCCGGCCAGCTCGTCGACCACCGGTGGTGCCGCGCCGACCAGGGCATCGACCGCGCCCGCGCCGTCGGCCACGGGCGGCTTCGGGCGGCGGGCCGAGTCGCGGGCGAGCTTCGCCGCCTTGAAGGTCAGGATGCCCTTCAGCCATGGCAACAGCGGCCGGGTCGGATCCCAGCGGGCCGCCCCGTGGATCGCCGCGACGAGCGTCTCCTGCACGAGGTCTTCGGCGTCTTCGGCGTCGGCCCCGAGCCTGCGCGCGCCGGCCCGCAGCGACGGCGCGCTGCGCCGCAGCCATTGCGCCAGGGCCGCTTCGTCGCCCGTGGCGAGGAACGTGCGGAACAGGTCTTCGAGCGATGGCGGGGGCATGGTGCGGCGTGCCCGCAGTTAGCCGGCGCGGACCGACCTGTTTCACCGGATGCGAGATTTTGCCGGTCCGTTGAAACAGCGGCGTTCGCTCGGGGCAACCTCCGGCACCCCCCGTGACCCGCGTGTCTCCTCTCCCATGAACCTCTTGCCTCTCCCGCTCTCGTCGCTCGTGGTGGCCGTCGCCGCGGCCGCCTCGTTCCTCCCGGCCCAATACGGCCCCTACACCAGCGAGTCGTTCGAAGGCCATCGCTACAGCGTCGGCAACCTCGCCGGAACCGACCTGTGGAACGGCCAGGACGGCTGGATCCTGTTCGACAGCCTCGCCTACCCCGGCAACCTGGCGGCGGCGCGTGTGCAGACGCAGAACGTGCGCAGCGGCCTGCAGGCCGTCACGTTCGACGCAGCACTGCTGTCGCCAGGTGCCTTCGGCGAGCTGCGCCGCAACGCGCTGTTCAGCCTCACCACCGGCGTGATCGAGGCCGAGTGGGACTTCCTGATCACCAGTGCCACGAACCCGTCCGGGGCGTGGGAGTTCTACACGCAACCGGCACCACACCCGCAGAGCTGCCAGATGCGGTGGTGGATCGCCGCGAACGGGCGCGTCGAGTTCTACGACACCCCGGCGCGCGTCCTGGTGCAGACGAGCCACTACGTGAGCAAGGACGCGTGGCATCACGCGCGCTCGGTGGTCGACATCTTCGGCAATCGCACCGAAGTGCACGTCGATGGCGTACTCGTCGCGGTCGGCACGCCGATCGGCGTGTTCGCCAACCTGCCCGACCACGGCTTCTCCCAGTTCAACTGCTGGAACGCCGGCAACGACCGCATGCACGTCGACAACTTCCAGGTGCGCGAACGCACGGCCGAACACGGCCTGTCGGTGGCGCCCGATCGCCTGCCGGTCAACCGCCGCACCGTGGCGACGTTCCGCCTCGCCGGCGGCGCTTCGCTCGCCAACCGCACCTACGCGCTGTGTGGTTCGATGGCGGGCACGCAGCCGGGCACGCCGATCGGCAACGTCACGCTGCCGCTGGTCGTCGACGGCTTCTTCTGGCTCGTCGTCGGGGCGCTGGGCACGCCGTCGCTGCCCGGGTTCCTCGGCACCTGCAATCCGGACGGCAACGCCGAGGCGGTGTTCGACACGACGGTGTTGGTGCCGCCGCAGCTGCTCGGCTTCCACCTCGACTTCGCCTACCTGACGATGAACCCGATCGACGAGGTCTCGGAACCCGTGCGGCTCACGGTGACGCTCAACTGAGGTCGAGTTCGCGCGCCTTCTGCGCGCGCCCTGGATTGAGCTCGACGCCGACCGCAGCCAGCCCGAGCCGGTTGGCGATCGCCAACGCGGTGCCTTGGCCGCAGAACGGATCGACGATCGTGCGCGCGCCGGCGACGTCGCGCAGCCACCGCACCGCGGCCTCGGTCGCGGCGAGGCCCATCGCGCGCGGCCACGTCATAGCACCGAGTTCGGGCAGCACGTCCGCGGTCGCGCGTTCGATCGGGTCGCGGAGTTCGGCCGCGAACGCCAGCAGGTGCGCGTACCCGGGCCGCGCGAACGTCGCCTGGCCGGCCGGCGCCCGGCACACGACCTTGTGCCAGACCAGCGGCACGCCGACCGCCGCCGCCGCCGTCTGCACGAGGAACGCCTTGTCGATCCAGCGGCCGTCGCGCTTCACGTCGGTCTGGTAGAAGACCGTCGCGCGCTCGCGCGGCGTGGCGCGCAGCACCTGTTCGGCGGCGTGCACGAACCAGGCGCGCCAGCGGTCGACGTCGCGATGCCGGAACTCGGCGACGTCGGGCAACGACGTCAGCACGCCGCAGTCGGCCGGCAGCGGATTCCCGGCCAGCCACGCCAAAGCGTCGCCATCGTGCACGACGCGCGCCGGTGCGATGCCGCCGTTCACGAGCCGAGGGCTCGCCGGTGGTCGGGCGAGTTCTGGGCGATGCCCTGGAACGTCGCGGCGAGTTCGAGCGCCGCCGCCTGGTCGCCGGGCCATGCGCGGTAGGCGGCGCGCTTGGTCAATTGCACGGCGAGCGGGGGGTGTGCGGCGATCCGCTGCGCCAGCCGGTGTGCGGCCGGCAGCAGTTCGTCCGGGGCGACCACTTCGTGCACGAGGCCGAGGCGCAGCGCTTCGTCGGCGTCGACCACGCGTCCGGTGAGCATCAGTTCGAGCGCGCGCGGAAACCCGACCACGCGCGCCAGGAAGTACGCGCCGCCGTCGCCGGGCACGAGGCCGAGCGTCACGAAGGTCGAGCCCATCGTCGCGCCGCGCGCGGCGACGCGCAGGTCGCACATGCACGCGAGGTCGAGGCCCGCCCCGATCGCCGGCCCGTTGATCGCGGCGATCAGGGGCTTGTCGAACTCGGCGATGCGGCGCGGCACCGACTGGATGCCCTTGCGGTAGCGGTCGCGCAGTTCGGCGGCGTCGCCGGCGAACATGCCGGAACGTTCCTGCATCGCCTTCTTGTCGCCACCGGCATGGAACGCGGGGCCAGCACCGGTCACGACGACGACGCGGATCGCCGGGTCGTCGGCGGCGCGGTCGAGGGCCGCGATCGTCTGCGCCAGCATCGCTTCGCTCCACGCATTGCGGGCCTCGGGCCGGTCGAAGGTGAGCGTTGCGATCGGGCCGTCGGCGGCGTAGCGAACGTGCGGTGGGGCGTCGGCCATGGCCGGGTTGTAGCGCTGGGACCGTCGATCAGAAAATCCGTGGCCGTCGAGGCCGGCAGACGGCGGATGGAGGGCGAACCCAGAACCAGAGCCCGTCCCATGCGACTCCAGTCCCTCTTCGTGGCAACGCTCGCGGCGTTGCCGTTCCTCACCGCAACTGCCACGGCCCAGGGCAGCTTGTCGACCGTGTTTCCGGCCCAGCCCTACGGGGCGTGGACGGACGACCTCTACTTCGACCTGGACGTGACCACACCCGCCATCAGCGTGACGTCCGTCGGCCTGAACCTGGTCGGGACGGGCTCGGTCAGTTTCTACACGCGCACGGGAACGCGGCTCGGCGCGCAGACGAGTCCCGCCGGTTGGACCCTGGTCGGCATCAGTCCGGTCACCAATGCCACTGCCGGGCATCCCACCCCGATCGCCTTGCCGCCGTTCGTGCTCCAAGCCGGCGTGCACGGCATTGCGGTCCAGACTTCCGGCGGGCTGTCGCACTACGTGACCAGCGGCACGCTCACCAGCACGACGATCGCGCGGCCCGAAGTGACCCTGCGTGCCGGGGAACTGACCACGGGTCCGTTCAGCGGCAGCGTGCTCTCGCCGTGGGTGATCGGCATCGACATCGACTACCTGGTGGGTGGCCTGATCGAACCGCCGCCGCACGCGAGCGTCTACAACGGGCTCAGCCGCGGCTTCAACTTCACCGCCGCGACCGACTTCGTGATCCGGCAGCTCGACCTGCCGCTCGACGCGAAGCTGCCCGGCGACACCGCGAGTTACCTGGTGCGCGTGAACGGCAGCGTCGCGTTCCACAGCGTCGGCAATGCCGGGCCGGTTGGCCTGGGCGTCGCCGTGCACGTCGGCGACGTCGTCGACGTGATCGGCAACTGGTCGGCGGTGCCGGCAACCTCCGCCAGCGCGCACAACTCCTACACCGCGAGCGTGGCACCCTACGCGACGACGATCCTCGGCGTGCCGCACACGCTGCAACGCTGTGGTTGGCAGTGGGACATCGGCGCCGCCAACTGGTCGACGAACGGCACCACCGGTGCCTACTTGTCGCCGACTGGCGGTGCGATGGGCCGCGTGCGGATGACCGTCGAGCCGCCGGTCGGTGGTGGCAACACCGTGCTGGGCCAGGGCTGCGGCGCGCAGTTCTCGTCGATCTACGAATCCATGACGCCGGGCGCGTTCGACCTCGCCAACTCGGCGATCACGTTCACTCCGACCAACACCGGCAGCTACGCGATCACGCGCGCCGGTGGCCTGCTGCCGGTCGGTTCGGTCGCGACGCCCGTGGTGTTGTCGCTCGGCGACGACGCCGAACAGACCATCGCGTTCTCGACGGGTTCGTTCCCGGGCTGGTCGGGCCTGACCATCTGCTCGAACGGCTTCATCTCGAAGGCCGTGGGCAACACCAACGACTGGACGCCTACGGTTGCGGAGTTCCTGGCGGCGCCGCAGGCGGCGTTCCGTTCCTGGCACGACTTCGACACGACTTCGGGCGGTAGCGGCCAGATCAAGCTGGAGGAGTCGCCGGCCGTCACCGTGGTCACCTGGGACGGTGTGCACACCTACCTGGATCCGACGCCGAGCACGGTGCAGTTCCAGTTCTACGCCACGGGCCAGGTCGTCATCGCCTTCGGCAGCGTGTCGTCGGTCGGCACGCGGGTCCACCTCGTCGGCTACTCGCCGGGCGGCGCCAGCGCCGATCCGGGCGCGTTCGACTTCTCGGCCCTGGGCGCGAACGGCGTCACCTACACGCAGGTGCCCGAAGCCCCGGCGCTGCAGCTGACCCCGACGTCGTCGCCGGTCGTCGGGTCGCCGTGGAACCTGCAGCTCGACAACGTGCCGGCGGCCACGGTGCTCGGCGTCGACATCGTCGGCTTGTCCGATCCAGGCATCCTGGACCTCGCGTTCCTCGGCCTGCCCGGTTGCCAGCTGCGCGCGTCGCTCGACTCGCTCAACCCGTGGCTGCACGGGCCGAGCAGCGGCAGCACGCACACGTGGTCGCTCGGCGTGCCGCCGCTGGCGCTGCTCGGGATCGACGTCTACGCGACCTCGGCGACGTTCACGACGCAGCCGAACAACCCGTTCGGCGCCTACCTCAGCAACGGTGTGCGCGGCACGATCGGCAACAACTGAGACCAACCTGCCAAGCCGCGAAGCTCGCTTCGCGGCGCGGGCAGGTTGGCGAAGTCGCGTTGCGAGTCGGCAGCGAAGCGGCGGTAGCCGCGAGCTGCCGAGTCGACGAGGCAACGGAGGAGAGTGTGTGAGAGCCGCGAAGCTCGCTTCGCGGCTGGCAAAGTCGCGGTCACCAGGGCGCGTCGAACGTGCCCAGCGGCCAGCGCAGCTGGTGGCCGGCACCGTCGCGCGTCTGCACGGCCTTGCCGTCGGCGACGAACCGCAAACGCGCCCAGCTGTGCTCCGAGGCGAGTTCTGCGGCACCGAAGTGCAGCTTCACTTCGCCGGGCGCCGCGAGGTCGCCGCGCGCCAGCCGGCCCTGGCCGAACATCCATGCGAACTTGGTGCTGTCCGCGCTCCACGCGATGGCCGTTCCGCCGCCGGCACGTTCGTCCTGGAACGGCTCGCGCACCGTGATCGCGCTGTCGATCGCACCGCTGCGCACGTCGAGCACGTTGGCGACGAGGCCGCCGCGCGACACCACCAGCACCCGCTTGCCATCGGGCGACACCGCGAGCGCGCGGAAGCTGTAGCTGCCGTGGTCGACGTTGGTCGTCCACTCGACGCGCGACGTCGCCAGCGACCATCCGCAGACGATGCCGTCGTGCGTCGCCGTGATCACGCGGTTGCCGTTCGGCACGAACGCGAACAGGGTCGGCACCGCGGCCGGCGCGCGCGCGAACTCGCGAACGTTGCCAGTGCCGACGTCGAGCATGCGGAACGAAGGTTCCTGCTTGCCGCCTTCGACGACGGTGAAGGCGACATGCGTGCCGGCCGGGTGGATCGCGATCGCCGCGATGTTGTCGGCGTGCATCGCGACGCGGGCCCGCTGCTTCTGGGTGCCGAGTTCGCCGACGACCAGCGGTCCGCACGACCGCGCGTAGGCGCACAGGCCGGCGTCGCCGCTGATGTCCCAGGCGACGAGGCCCATGCCGTTGTTGACCGCCTTCGGTTCGCGGTAGAGCGAGCGATCGCTGTTCTTCACCTCGAAGCATGCACCCTCGTCGCCGCTGGCCTCGAACAGCGCGCCGTCGGCGCTGGCCCACTTCGATCCCGGCCATGGTTCCTTGTCGTCGGCGAGCGTGGCGCCGTACGGCAGGAACGGCCGCGCCGGTTTGGCCTTCGCGTCCGCCGGCAGCGCGAACGGCCCCGCCTGGCTGCTGTGCATCGAGCCGTCGTTGGTGACGAAGAACAGGGCGTGCTGCTCGCAGACGTGCGCGGTGTAGTCGTCGCGGCTGTCGATGCCCGGCTTGCCCTTCCACAGCGGGACCTGCACGAGGTTCTGCTTGCACAGCGGACAGGCGTGCTGCGGGACCGGGTCGGCGCCGCGTGGGCCGAACCGGGCGATGCCGGCCTTGGGTGCCTCGCGCGGCTGCAGCGCGTGCTGGCGGGAAGGTGGTGCGTTCTCGCCGTGCAGTGCGAGCAAGCAGCGTTCGCGCAGGTTGCCGAGGTCTTGGGCGCTGGCTCCGGTGGACGTCGCGAACGTCGCGCCGACCGCGAATGCGATCGACAGGAGCGATGGGGTGCGAGGAAGCATGGGCTCGGCGCGGGATACCACCAGGGTGCGCCCGGGTAACGGTCCCAGCAAGGACGGGGTGCCTCCAAGCGTCCGGTGACGGTCGCCCCAGCCCTAGACAGGGGGATGGATCGGCAAACCTTTCATCTAGCCGAGCCCAAAGGTTGCAAATAGCCGAGGTGGTTTCTTTCATCCAGCCGAGGTGGGTGGCTCCGCTGCGCAATGGCCCGACACGACGCGGGCGGTGGGAGCGGCGCCTCACTGCGACCAGCACGGAGGAACATGTTCGAGCCGAGCTCTTCGACCGTGGTGCCGCGCCATGCGATCGAGCCACTGCAGGCGGCGATCGCCGACAGCCCTGTGGTGCTGGTGCATGGCCCGCGGCAGTGCGGCAAGACGACCCTGGTTCAGGTCTTCGGCGGCCGCGACGGCCGCGAGTACTTCACCTTCGACGACGCCGGTCTTCGCGCAGCAGCAACGGAGGATCCGACCGGCTTCGTCGCTCGCCTGCCGACGCGGGTCGCGCTCGACGAGATTCAACTCGTGCCGCAGCTGTTCTCGGCGATCAAAGCGTCGGTCGATCGCGACCGCCAACCCGGTCGCTTCCTGCTGACCGGGTCGACGAACGTCCTGCTGCTGCCCCGGCTTTCCGACTCTCTGGCTGGGCGGATGGCGATCCAGCGGCTGCGTCCGCTGTCGCGTGCCGAGATCGAGGGCGTGCGGCCGGAGTTCCTCGACTGCGCGTTCGCCGGTGAGTTTCCCGGCGAACGGGTCGAACGGCTTGGCGGACGGATGGCGGCCATGCTCGCTGGAGGCGGGTTTCCGGCGGCCCTGCAGCGGAAGTCCGAGTCGCGGCGCGTGGCCTGGTACTTGGACTACGTGGAGACCATTGTCCAGCGGGACATCCGGCAGATCAGCCGGATCGCCGAGGCGGCTGCTTTGCCGCGACTCCTGGAACTCGCCGCCGGACAAACGGCGCGCTTGCTCAACGTCAACGAACTCGCGGCGCCGTTCCACGTTTCCCGGCCGACGATCCGCGACTACACGACACTTCTCGCGCGGGTGTTCCTGATCGAGGAACTGCCGCCTTGGTTCCACAACCGCCTGAGCCGGTTGGTGAAGACGCCCAAGCTACACATGACCGACACGGGGCTCGCGTGTGCCCTGCTCGGGGTTCGCGCCGACGGCCTGGCGGCGGAGCGCCAGCTGCTGGGGCAGATGCTGGAGTCGTTCGTTTTGCACGAACTGCGTTGCCAGTGCGGCTGGCGCGACGACGACATCCGCATTTCTCACTTCCGCGACCGCGATGGCGGTGAAGTGGACTTCGTGCTCGAGCGCGGCCGGCGGGTCGTCGGCGTCGAGGTCAAGGCGGGCGCGACCGTCTCCGGCAGCGACTTCAACGGCCTGCGCAAGCTACAGACTGCCACCAAAGACGCATTCGCCGCGGGCATCGTGTTGCACGACGGGGAACGTTGCCTGTCGTTCGGCGACCGCATGTTCGCCGTGCCGTTGTCACTGTTGTGGCGACAACAACGCGGCCGTGGGGGGGCGAGTGTGGCGCGCGAGGCGGCTGCGTGGTCGGCCGCCTGGCGACGTGCGGCGGTCGGGGGGGCTCGCCGGCGGACGGAAAGGCCGCAGCGCCGACGAGTGCCGTTGCCTTGACGAAGGCGTCGGTTCGTCGCCGCAGCCGAGCTGCGGCTCGGGCCATCTCGCCTCAGTTGCCTTTGAGCTTGAGCTTGGCGAGCTGCGCCGCGAACGGATTCGCCGCCGCCGCGTCCTGCTTCGGCCCGAACTCGCGCGGCATCGTGGCACCCGGTCGGCGATCGCCACCGCCACCGCCACCGCCACCGCCCGGCCGCGGCGCACCGCCCATCGGCCGGCCGCCCATCGGCGCCGCGCCGCGATTGCCGCCGCCGCCTTCGACCTTCTCGTGCAGCTTCATCGTCAGCGCGACCCGGTTGCGCGCCAGGTCGACCGACAGCACCTTCACCTTCACGACCTGCCCGGCCTTCACCACCTCGCGCGGGTCCTCGACGAACTTGTCGCTGAGCTGGCTGATGTGCACGAGCCCGTCCTGGTGCACGCCGATGTCGACGAACGCGCCGAACGCGGTCACGTTCGACACGACGCCCTCGAGCACCATGCCTTCCTTCAGGTCCTTCAGTTCCTCGACGCCTTCCTGGAACGCCGCGGTCTTGAACTCGGGCCGCGGGTCGCGCCCGGGCTTCTCGAGTTCGGCGAGGATGTCGGTGACGGTCGGCACGCCGAACTGCGCGTCGACGAAGTCCTTCGCCTGCAGCGAACGCAGCACGTCACGGTTGCCGAGCAGGCCCTTCACGTCCTTGCCGGTCTTCGCCAGGATGCGTTCGACGACCGGGTAGGCCTCGGGGTGCACCGCGCTCTGGTCGAGCGGGTTCTCGCCGCCCGGGATGCGCAGGAAGCCGGCGCACTGCTCGAACGCCTTCGGGCCGAGGCGGCTGACCTTCAGCAGTTCCTTGCGGGTCAGGAACGGGCCGTTCGCGTCGCGGTGCTGCACGATGTTCTTCGCCAGCGTGCTCGACAGTCCGGCGACGCGTGCGAGCAGCGCTTCGCTGGCGGTGTTGAGGTCGACGCCGACGTGGTTCACGCAGTCCTCGACCACCGCGTCGAGTGACTTCTGCAGCTGCGTCTGGTTGACGTCGTGCTGGTATTGGCCCACACCGATCGCCTTCGGGTCGATCTTGACCAGCTCGGCGAGCGGATCCTGCAGCCGGCGGGCGATCGAGACCGCGCCGCGCAGCGACACGTCGAGCTCCGGGAACTCCTTCGCCGCCAGTTCGCTGGCCGAATAGACCGACGCGCCGGCCTCGCTGACGACGAGCTTCTGCAGGCCGAGTTCGGGGTGGTCCTTGATCAGCTGCGTGGCGAGCTTGTCGGTTTCGCGCGACGCGGTGCCGTTGCCGATCGAGACCAGGTTGACCGCGTGCTGCTTGCACAAGACGGCGAGGATGCGCAGCGAACCGTCCCAGTCGTCCTTCGGCACGTGCGGGTAGATCGTCGTCGTCGCCAGCAGCTTGCCGGTGCGGTCGACGACCGCGACCTTGCAGCCGGTGCGCAGGCCCGGGTCGAGGCCGAGGATCGTCTTTGGGCCGGCGGGGGCGGCGAGCAGCAGGTCGCGCAGGTTGGCGGCGAACACCTGGATCGCGCCCGCTTCGGCGCGTTCGCGCAGCGCCGTCAGCAGGTCGGTCTCGACGTGCAGGGCGAGCTTCGCCTTCCAGCACAGGCGTGCGGTCGAAGCGAGCCACGCGTCGGCGGGCCGGCCCTTCTCGCTGATGCCGAAGCGCTCCATCACGAACTGCTGGCCGCGCGCGTGCTCGGCGATCGGAACGCACTCGGGGGCCTGTTCCTCGCCGTTGCCGGCGGTGGTCGCCGCACCTTCGGGCGGGAAGCCGAGGAAGCCGTCGAGGAAGCCTTCCTTCTTGGCGCGGAAGATCGCCAAGGCGCGGTGGCTCGGCACGCGCGCCAGCGGCTCGTCGTAGCGGAAGTAGTCGCGGTAGCGCTGGGCCTCGGGGTCCTGCTCCTTGCCCTTCTGCACCTTGGTGACGACCAGCGACTCGTCTTCGAGCCACTTGCGGACCTTGCCGATCAGCGGCGCATCTTCGGCGAACTGCTCGAGCAGGATGAAGCGGGCGCCCTCGAGCGCCGCGTCGACGTCGGCAACGCCCTTGTCGGCGGCGACGTACGCGGCGGCGGCGCCCTTCGGATCCTTCTGCGGATCGGCGAGCAGCAGGTCGGCGAGCGGTTGCAGTCCTGCCTCGCGCGCGATCATCGCCTTGGTGCGGCGCTTCTGCCGGTAGGGCAGGTAGAGGTCCTCGAGCACCTGCTTGGTGTCGGCCAGCGCGATCGCCTTGCTCAGCGCGTCGGTCATCTTCCCTTGCTCGACGATGCTGGCGACGATCGCCGCGCGACGTTCTTCGAGTTCGCGCAGGTAGACGAGGCGCTCCTCGAGCGTGCGCAGCTGCGTGTCGTCGAGCCCGCCGGTGGCTTCCTTGCGGTAGCGGGCGATGAACGGAACGGTCGAACCCTCGTCGAGCAGCTTGACCGCGGCGCTGACCTGTTCGGCGCGGCACGACAGCTCGGAGGCGATGCGTGATTCGATGGTGGCAGTCACGTGGTGGTTGCGCCGTCTGACCACGGCGCGAGCGTCACGGTAGCGCGCGTGCCGGCGCGATCCAGCCGTGGTTCGCGTCGACCATTGCGGCGGTCGCGCGTCGGTCGCGTCAGTCCGCGCCTGGAGTCGGGACGCTGGCCGCCTTGCGGCGGCGCCGCCACCACAGCAGCCCGCCGAGCACGCCGCCGATGGCGCCGCCGTACATCGCATTCTCCAGGAGGCTGCGCCGGTAGCCGTCGCGAGCCCCGTCGAACGAACGCAGCACCGCCTCGATCGCGCCTTCGGCGTCCGGGTCGTCGGGGAAGTGCAGCACCTCGAAGAACTGCAGCGACGGCCCCGCGGGTACCGCGTGGTAGTCGAGGAACCAGCGCTGGTCCTGCAGGCGCACTTCGAATCGCAACCGCACGCTGCCGGTCGCGAACAGGTCCGGATGGACGTGGTCGACGAACGTGCCCGTGGCTCCTTCGGCGGCGATCGTCGGTTCGATCGCCTTCTTCATCGCGTCGATCACCGTCTTGCCGCGCAGGTCCGAACCCTTGGCGCTGCCATCGGCGCGGTAGCAGTTGATCAGGCGCAGCCGATCGTTGGCTCCGGTCGTGTGCAGCACGACGTGCTGGCCGGTGCGGTCGCGCTTGCGCAGTTCCTCGACGACGCCGCCGAGCATCGCGCGGGCCAGTTCGGGCTTGGGATCGTCGGTGCGTTCCTTCTGCGCGAGCCGCGTCGCGTCGAGCACGACCCACTCGGGGCCGGGGCGCAGGTGTCCGGTGCCGGCCGGCAGGTCGACCTTTTGGGCGAGGCCGGCGGTGTGGGCCAGCGTGAAGGCGACGACGAACGAGCGCATCCCCGAAGAGTAGTTCGGCGTCGCGGCCCGTTCACCAGCCGGGAACGACGGTGCCGCGCGTCGTCGTCATCGCGAAGCACGGCTGCGCCGTGCCGACGACGACGCCCTGCACGTCGATCGCGAGGCCGTGCAGGGCCGACAGCGGCAGGATCGGCAGCAGCCAATCGCGGGCGGTGGTCGTCCCGGGCACGAACTGCAGGCCGGCGGCGCTGCCGTTCACCCCGAGCATGCAACCGCAACCGAACTGCACACCGGGGGCCACGGCGAACTCGTACACCCCGACGAAGAAGCTGCTCGGCGGCACGCCGGACGCGCGCAGGTGCAAGGTCTGGCCGAGCACGGGCAGGCTGCGTTCGAACGGCTGCAACGTGAGGTCGATTCCGGGGCTCGGCTGGCAGGCGACGTCGATCGTCGTCGCGAACCCGGCAGGGCTCGGGGTGTACGCGTGGCGTTGCAGTCCGGCGGCAGCGGGTTGGAACGCGACGGTGCCGGCCAGGGGCCCGTAGGCGACGGCCGGGAGGTTCCAGGTCGGGGCGCCGACGGCGCCGACGCGGCGCCAGCGGAAGTCGTCCCATTCCCAGGTCTCGCCGTTCGGGTGCACCAGCACGCAGACGTCGCGGCCGCTGTCGTACACGAGGCGCGCATCGGCGGTGGCGGGCGGGCCGAGGCCGGGGTGGAGGTGCCAGCCGTTCGGCCGCAGGATCCAGGTGTCGCCGAGCACGGCCGTGCCGATGCCGCCGAACAGCACCGCGCTGCCGTTCGGTCCGCCGGCGAACGCGTGCTGCACGCGGCCGCTCGGACCGGGACCCGGCACCGCCGACCAGATCGCCGCACCGGCGACGTCGAGCAGCAACCAGGTGTCGTTCGGCAGGCCGTTCGGGTCGAGGCCCCCGAAGTACGCCAGGTAGAAGCCGCTGTAGAGAGCCGCCGCGCGGCAGCCCGAACGTGGCGACGGGCCCGGGGCCATGGTGCCGCCGGGCGACATCTGGCTCCAACCGGCGGCGCGCTGGAATCGCCAGATCGCGTTGCTGGGTCCGGTGGCCGGATCGTCGCCGCCGAACAGGTACACGTGCGAATTGCCGGCGGTCAGGGTGGCGCCCTGGCGCGGCGCGATGGGCGACGCGAACTGCACGAACGTGCCGCCGATGCCGAGCAGCGTCGTGGCGGTGGTGTCGTCGTAGCCGAGCCAGTCGATGCCGTCGTGCACGAGCAGGTCGCCGGTGCTGCCGAACGTGGCCGTGGGCAGCGTCGCGGTCTGCGTCCACTGCTGGGCGTGGGCGAAGCCGCCGAGCAACACGGCGCACAGTGGGGTGGCGGGAGGAATGCGGCGGCGGCGGCGGCGGCGGCCGCGGTGCGAGCGAACCACGGCGTAGAACGCGAGCAGGAACCCGAGGCCGGACACGACGGTCAGGACGACGAACAGTTCCGACAGCCACCAGCACGGCGTGGCGGCGAATGCCACGAACAGGCAGAGTGCGGCGAGGAAGCCGAGGCAACCGGTGCCCAGTTCGGGAGGGTTCTCGTCCGGGGTCATTCCGATCGCAGGGCGCGCACCGGGTCCATCCTGGCGGCGCGCCGCGCCGGATACAGGCCGAACACCACGCCGGTGGCGCCCGAGATGCCGAGCGAAACCAGCACCGAGCCCGGCGTGATCACCGGGGTCCATTCGGTGAACTGCTCGAGCACGTGCACGCCGACCACGCCGAGCACGACGCCGAGCAGGCCGCCGACCAGCGCCAGAGTGACCGTCTCGACCAGGAACTGCAGGGTGATGTCCCACTGCGAGGCGCCGATCGCGCGGCGGATGCCGATCTCGCGGGTCCGTTCGGTCACGCTCGCCAGCATGATGTTGAGGATGCCGATGCCGCCGACCAGCAAGGCGATGCCGGCGATGACCGGCAGCACGACGTCGAACGTGCGCTGCGCCTGCGCGCGCGAGCGCAGCAGTTCGACCGGGACCGCGACCTCGTAGTCGCGCTTCTGGTGGAACTTCGCCAGGATCGCCTGGATGCCGCGCGCGGCGGCGGTGACGTCGTCCTCGTGCGCAACGGTGCAGACGATCTGGTGCAGCTCGGTGCGCGAGTATTCGAACGACCCGGACTCCCAGGTGCCCTTGCTCAGCCCGAGCCGGTCGACCACGGTCTCGAACGGCACGTAGACCTCGAGCGCGCGGTCGTCGATGCCGAGGATGGCGCGGTCCGGGTTCTTGCCGGCGAAGTCGGGCAGCACGCCGACCACCTGGTAGTACTCGCTGCCGATCTTGAGCTGCAGCTTGAGCGGGTCGCCGACGTAGCGTGCCTCGCGCAGCACGCGCGCGCGCACCACGCAGACCCGCGATCGCGCGAACTCGTCGTCGTCGTCGAGCACCCGCCCGACGATCGGCGACAGGCGCAGCCGATCGAAGTAGCGCGACGTCACGCCGCGGATCTTGGCCTCGACGCGCCGGCTCTTGAACCAGGCCCAGTCCTTGACGTCGTGCACCGGCAGCGCGTCGGTCACCAGCGGCAACGTGGCGCGGATCTGGCGCAGATCGCGGAACGTGAGCCCGTACTCGAGCATCTGTTCGCCGTCGTCGCTCTTCTTGGCGTTCTCCTCGGCCGGCGGCTTCTTGGCGTTGATCAGGATGTTGCCGGTGCCGAGTTCCTGGATCTGGGCCAGGATCGCCTGGCGCGCGCCTTCGCCGGCGCTGACCATCGAGATCACCGAGGCGATGCCGAAGATGATGCCGAGCGCGGTCAGCAGCGAGCGCAGCTTGTGCCGCGCCAGGTTGCGCAGCGCTTCGGTGACCAGTTCGCCGATCACGCGTTGCCTCCGGCCGTGGCCAGCTCGGCAGTGCGTTCGTCGGCGGCGATGCGGCCGTCGCGCAGCGTGATGCGACGGCTCGCCTGCAGGGCGACGTTGGGGTCGTGCGTGATCAGCACGATGGTCGCGCCGCCGCGGTGCAGGCCGTGGAACAGCTGCAGGATCTCGGCCGAGGTCTTGCTGTCGAGGTTGCCGGTCGGCTCGTCGGCGAGCAGCAGCGGCGGGTCGGCGACCAGCGCGCGTGCGACCGCGGTGCGCTGGCACTCGCCGCCGGACAGCTGGGTCGGCAGGTGGTCGAGGCGGTGGCCGAGGCCGACCCGCTGCAGCAGCGCGCGCGAACGTTCGCGCCGCACCTTGGCCGGCACGCGGGCGTAGAACAGCGGCAGCTCGACGTTCTCCGCGACCGTCAGGTGCTGCACCAGGTGGAACGACTGGAACACGAACCCGATGCGCGTCTTGCGCAGCGCGGACAGCGCCTTGTCGTCGAGGTCGCGCACGTCGTCGCCGACCAGCCGGTACGAACCGCTGGTGGGGCGGTCGAGGCAGCCGAGGATGTTGAGCAGCGTCGACTTGCCGGAGCCCGAAGCGCCGACGATCGCGACGAACTCGCCGGGTTGCACCGCGAAGTCGATGCCGTTCAGCACGGGCACCGGATGCACCGCGGTGCCGTAGGTCTTGTCGACCTGCTGCAGCGCGATCACCGGGGTGCCGGCCACGGTCACGAGCCCTTCCTGCCGCTGGCCTCGACCGGCGCTCCCGGAGAGGGTGCCGCCGGTTCCTTCACGTCCTTGGCTTCGGGTTTCGGCGCGCTGCCGCCGCCGCCGCCGGCGTCGAGCAACGGGTTGTGCAGCATCACCGCGTCGCCGGCGGCGAGGCCGTCCGTGATCTCCATGAAGTTGTCGTTGGCGAGGCCGGTGGTGACGCGGTGCCGTTCGGGCTTGCCGTCCGCACCGAGGCGCAGGCAGTAGGCCACGCCGTCCTCGGTGAACACGCATTGCAGCGGCACCGAAAGCGCGTTCGGACGCACGTCGACGTGGATCTCGACCTTGGCGCTGATGCCCGGTCGCAACTGCACGTCGGGAGTCGCGATCACCACCTCGACGCCGAACTTCTTGACCTCGCTGTTGCCGCCGTAGTCGCCGTTGCTGTTGGCGACGGTGGCGATCTTCTTCACCTCGCCGGCGAGCACCACGCCGGGGTAGCTGTCGGTCGTGATCGAGGCCTTCTGGCCGAGCTTCACCTTGGCGATGTCGGCTTCGTGGATCTGCAGCTTCACCTGCATCACGCGCAGGTCGGGGATCGTAAGGATCGTCTGGTTGCCCCACACCGTGCTGCCGACCTTGAAGCGCTCGCGGTACCACTCCTGCGGGTCGCCGTGCACGACGAGGCCGGGGCACGGCGCCTTCAGGGTCATGTTGGCGAGGTCCTTCTCGCGTTCGTCGAGCTGGTCCTTCTGCGCCTGCAGGCGCTTCGTCACCTGCTGCACCGCGACGTCCTTCTGGCCGCGCGTCGACGCGCCGCGCTTCTCCGCCGTCGCCACCTCGCGCTCCGCGTCGGCGACCTTCTGCGCGTGGTCGGTCTGCGTCATCGGGAACGTGTACTTGTCGAACATCGCGAGCCCGGCCTGGGCGCGTTCCTTGTTCACCTCGGCCGCTTCGAACGCGAGCTTGTGGTCCTCCAGCTCCGACTTCTTGATGTAGTTCTGGTCGAGCAGCTTCTGGCTGTCGTCGAGGTTCTTCTGCGCGCGGTTGAACTTGGTCTCCGCGTCCTTCAGCTCGACCTCGAACTTGCGCCGTTCCTGCGGCGCGTCGCCGTCGCGGTACTTCTCGGCCTCCTTCCGCGCCTTGTCGAGCGCGACCTTGGCCTTCTCGACCGCGGCGGCGGTCTCGACCTTCTGGATGTCCGCCTCGGTGCGGGCCGAGTTGAGGTTCGCCTCGGTCTCGAGGATCTGCAGCTTGATCTCGTCGATCTCCTTCTGCAGCGGCGCACTGTCGAGCTTGCACACGACGTCGCCTTCCTTGACCTCCTTGCCCTCCTCGATCAGGAACTCGATCTTGCTCTCGCCGCGGATCTTGGTGCGCACCCGTTGCGAGTCCTTCGCCACCATGGTGCCGGTCTCGACCAGCGTCACGTGCAGGTCGGCGGCGCGCACGGTGTAGAGCTCGATCGCCGGCACGCCGCCCGCGGCCGCCGCCCCGCGCCACGGTACGAACGCCAGGCCGAGCCCGCCCACGACGGCCACACCCACGAGGAACACACGATTCATCGCCACATCCCCTCGGCGTCGACGAAGAAGACGCCCATGTCCTGCAGCAGTCGCAGCCGCGCGATGCTGTGGTCGACCTTCAAGCGGATGAGCGCGTTGCGGGCGTCGACCAACGCCTGGCGCGCTTCGAGCAGTTCGCGGTTGGTGACGTCGCCCGCTTCGTAGCGGATCTCGGTCACGGTGACCGCGCGCTGCTCCTGCGCGATCTGGTCTTCCTGCAGGGCGATCCGTTCCTCGGTACTGCGCAGCTTGCGCACCGCGTCGCGGATGTCGAGTTCGATCTGTTCCTCGCGCAGGCGCAGGCCGCGCCGGGCCTGTTCGAGGCCGATCTGGGCATTGCGCAGCGAGTTGCGCTGCGACTTGCGTTGCAACGGGATGTCCATCGCGAGCCCGACCGAACTGCTCCACTCGTCGGGTGGGGCGTGGCCGAGGTCGTTGCCGTTGCCCGCCGTGCCGAAGCTGGCGACCAGCGACAAGTCCGGCAGCAGGGCGTTCTCGGCGATCTTCAGCTGACGCTCGCTGTCCTCGACCTGTTGCCGCTGCGTGATCAGGTCGAGCCGGTTGTGCAGGGCCGCCGACACCGCCGAAGTGACCTCGAACCGCACCGGGTCGTACGGCGGTTCGCCGTCGGCGATCTCGATCGCGGCCGTGGTCGGCAGGCCGAGCTGCAGCTTGAAGTCGTCGACCGCGCGTTCGTAGGCGGCGCGGGCGTTGATCAGCTGGTCCTTGGCCTCGATCTCGCGGCGCCGCGCCAGGAACACGGTCTGCTCGCTGTCGCGGCCCACCTGCACCAGCGCCTCGGCGCGTTTGCGGTCGAACACCGCGCTGTCGTAGTTCTTGTCCTCGTTGGCCAACGTCTGCTTCTGGCTGCGCAGCTGGAAGAACTGCTCGGCGATGCGGATCGAGAAGCCCTGGCGGAACTCTTCGAAGTCGCGCACGGCGTAGGTCAGCGCGCGCTCCGCCGCGGTCAGCGGCTCGTAGGCGATGTCGTGGCCGAACCCGGCCAGCAGCGGTTGCGACAGGGTGACGCTGGCGCTGGTACCGTAGGTGGGGTCGCCGGCCCCGTTGCCGAACGGCCAGGACGCGTCGACGCCGGTGTTGAGCGCGATGTTGCCCCCGGTCGGCAGGATCTGCGACACCGCCCAGTTGGTGCCGAGCTGGTGCGACTCGCCGCCGTTCTCGCTGCGCGGCCACAGGTAGCTCACCGCCGCGGCGAACTGCGGGCCGAACTGGAACCGGGTCAGCGCGATCGACAGGCCGCTCTGGTAGAGGGCTTCGCGGCGGCTCAGGAAATCGCGGTTCTGCTTCGTGGCGAGGGCCAGCGCGCGGCGCAGGTCGATCGGCTCGGGCGGGGCGGCGGGGGCGGCGGATGCCGGCGGTTCGCCGGTGGGGGTGGTGCCCGGGGCGGGAACCGGCTCGGCAGTCGGCAGCGGCTCGGTCTCGGGACGCAGCAGGTTGCGTTCGCGGTCGCCGAGGGTGCGGGTGGTGGCTTCGGCGAGCACGTCGGCGACCTCGCGGTCGGCGTCGGCGGCGTAGTGCGCCGACGAACAGGCGGCGGCGAGCACGAGGCCGAATGGAGACAGCGAGCGAAGGGGGCGTGGGGTCATGAAGCTTGGGCGGCGTCGAACGACGACGGAGAGACCCAGGGACTCTCCGCCGTAAGGAAACTTCCCGGAGAGTCTAGCGGTGGTCGCGTGGCCGCGCAGTCGCCAGCTTGACGGAGCCTGCTCGGCCTTCCACACTCGCCCGGCCGGTGCCCCGCCGGCTTCCCGTTGCGCGTCGAGGTGCGTTGGTGCCGACAGTTCGCTGCCTCCCGTTCGTGTTCCTGTTCACCTTTCCGGCCCTCGCCCAGGACGGCGTCCAGGTCTGGATCAAGGACCTGCTGCAGAAGAAGGACGACGCCGAGCTCGCCCTGGTCGAGAAGATCGCCGGCGTGCGCAGCCGCGAGGCCGCCGTCGGCCTCGTCGAGGCCTACGACGGCCTGCAGACCCTGCTCTACCGCCGCGAGGTGATCCGCGGCCTGCACAACTACGCCAACCTCGCCGAGGCCGAGCAGCCGGCCCTCGAGAAGCTGGCCAACATCGCCGGCAACCCCGACACCGACGCCGAGCTGCGCGACTTCGCGATCCAGGGCCTCGGCAAGTCGAACGGCCTCGGCCGTACCTTCCTGCAGCGCCTGGTCGACGGCGAGCTGCCCGACGCGGTGCGCGAGGCCGCGCTGCGCGAGCACGTGAAGGGCGCCACCGCGCAGGACGGCACGTGGTACCGCTTCCTGTGGAACTACAAGCAGGAGCAGCGCAAGGACAAGAAGGGCGAGATCGCGCCGCCGGAGTTCAACACCGTGCGCCAGCTCGCCGCGCAGGGCCTGCTGCAGTTCCTGACCGAGGCGGAGATCGTCGAGACGTTGAAGCGTGAGGTCGATCCGAAGATCCGCCGCGCCCTGCTGACGACGATGCGCCAGAAGCAGATGCCGCGCACCGCCGAGATCGCCGCCGAGCAGCTCGACAGCGTCGTGTTGCCGGGGGCCGAACGGGCCGAGGCCGCGCGCATCCTG
>JAEUHV010000280.1 GCA_016794485.1 Planctomycetota bacterium | reverse complement strand
CGGAGCCGGTCGTCGCCAACATCAACTCGACCAATCGCTTCTTGGTGGCCTGGCCCCACCAGAGCACCTCTGCGGTGACGGGCGGGTTCTCCGCGCGAGCCGTGTCGGCCGCGACCGGAGCCCTGTCGAACGAGGTCATCGCCGTGAGCGGTTTCTTCCAGACGTACGAGCCGCACTGCGCCCTTGGCGGTGACTCGCGTTCGGGGCTCTTCGCCGGGCAGCACGCTCTGCTGGCCTACCGCTCGTTCCCGAGTGGCTTCTCCGCTTTCCACGAGATCCGCTCGCAGCTAATCCAGGTGCCGACGGTGGGCGATCCCGTGGTGGTGCCGGCAGGGATCCTGTCGTCGTCGGCCAACCACATCGGCGACGTCGCCGTGTCGCCGCACTGCGGCTCCGCCCTGACGGGCCGCTGGTTGGTCGCGTTCGGCCAGAGTGTGGTCGCGAACAGCACGACGATGACGCGCATCATCGGCCAGGTCGTCGACGACGCAGGGGGCCTGTGTGGCACGCCGGTCACGATCGTCAACAGTGGCAGCGCCGCCGATCTGCGCGATGCGGCCGTCGCGACGCGCGACGGCACCGAGTTCGTCGTGGCGTGGCACGACGCGGTGGCGAGCACGGTGAAATTGCGTCGAGCCGTCGTCAACGGCGCCTGCGGCAGCACCACCTGGACGCTGGATCCGATCCTGTCGCCGATCGTCCAGGCCGGTGCGGCGAAGGCGCCGGCGATCGTATTCGCGAAGGACAAGTACGTGCTCGCATGGCAGCAGAACGTGTTGGGCCAGCGGGTCTACACGAAAGGTCTCGACCCGCTGACTTGTGGGTCGTGCGGCAGTGAAGAACGTGTCGACGCGACCATCGTCATCGACGGTCAGCCCGCGTTGGCGTCGCGGTGGGACGGGGGCGACACGACCAGCGACCAGGCGATGGTCGCGTACGCCACCAATTCGGCGATCTTCGCGCGGCACTGGACAACGCACGGCACGCCCGGAATCGCCGCTCTGGGCGGCGGCTGTGGCATCCCGGGCATCGGCGACTTCGCCAGCTACCACGGCCAACCGGTGCTCGGCGACAGCACGTTCGGCGTCGATCTGGTCAGCCCGACGTCACCGGTGCTCTTGTTGGTCGTCGGCTTCACGGCGGCGAACATCCCGTGTGGCGCGTGCACGTTGGTGCCGTCGATGGACGTGTTGCTGCCGGGCGTGTCGCCGACCGGCATCCCGATCCCGTGCGATCCGAATCTGATCGGCGGCGAGCTCTACACGCAGTGGGTCCAATACCGTCCGAGCGGGTGCCCGCTGCTCCCGGACCTTGGGCTGTCCAATTGCCTGAAGTTCACGATCGCCGAGTGAGGGCGAACGGGTTCCACGCGCAGGCTGCAGCCTGAACGCGCGAGCACCTACACCGAGTCGAGCCCGTCGATCCAGAAGCCGCCGAGCGGGCCGTGCGGCGCACGCACCATCGGCCCCGGGATCGGCTGCGCGTCGATCACGCTGCGGCCGAGCCGTTCGCGCAGCTCGTGGCGGTACGGCGGCAGCAGCAGCGGTGCTTCGGTCTGCTCGCACACGTGCAGTGCCGCCGGCAGCAGGTCGGCGAGGTCGGCGTCGCTGCCGCCGAGTTCGTGCCAGTGCCCGTACAGGTCGGCACCCTTGCCGCAGCAGGCATAGGCCACGACCGCGCCGCCGCGTTCGAGCACGAGGGTGGTCATGCCCGGCGTCGAAAGCAAGGTCGCCATCGTGGTCGCCGAACGGTCGACCCGCCAGGACTTCGCCTGGTGCAGAGCATGCAGGAATGCAAGGTCGGCAACGGTCGCCGGGCGCACGCCGTCGCGGCGCGGATGCGGCCGCCGCGCCAACAGCAGGCACGTCTCGCCGACGCTCGGCACGAACCCGGCCCGCGCATAGAGGCCGGCGCGTTCGGCCCACAGCAGCGTGGCGGCCGTCGCGGCGGCGTTCGCTGCGATTGCCGCGGCGAGCACCTGGCTGGCGAGCCCGCGGCCACGATGGCTCGGGTTGGTGACGACCGAACCCAGCAGGCAGACCGGAACGGCGCCGCGTTCGCCGTGCAGCGTCACCTGCCGGGTCGCGCAGTGCGCCAGCAGCGTGTCGCCGTCGGCGACCACGAAGAAGCGGCCTTGCCCGTCGCTGCGGTACAGCTGCGGCCAGGTGTGGGCGGCGGAGAAGCCCGCCTCCGGCAGCAGCCACGCGTCCAGCTCGTGGTCCCAGCGACGGACCGCGTCGCGGCCCACTTCGCGCACCGGTGGGCAGAGCGTCGTCATGACATGTGGCGGCGGAACGCTTCCTCGAGCTGCTGCCGCAGATCCATGGCAGTGGTGAACGACTGCTCGGCTGCGTGCATCGCCGCGCCGAGGTCGTCGGCGGAGGTGACGGCGGGCGTCGTCTGCGGATTGCGCGCCAGCTGTTGCAGCTGCTCGAGCAGGGCCTGGAAGTTGGTCGCGGGGCGGACGGCGCCGGTGGGCCGTTCGGCGGCGGACGGCAGGGCGGCGGTGGCGCCGCCGACCCCGGGCGAGACGTGGATGTCGGTCATGGCGTCTAGCGCAGGAAGCCCTGCAGGGTGGTCTGGATCACCCGGGCGCTGACCTGCAGCGCGGCCTGGTAGGAGAGGTCCTGCCGTTGCAGTTCGAGGATCGCCTCGGCGATGTCGGTGTCCTCGACCGACGACAGCGACTCGGTGCGCGAGACGCGCAGACCTTCGACGCGGTTCTTCAGCACGTCCATGCTCGACGAGCGGAAGCCGAGTTCGCGCAGGCCGTCGAGCACGGCGTCGTGCGCCCCGTCGACTTCGGTGAGCATCTGCGCGATGCGGTCGCGCACGTTCTGGTTGGGCAGGCCGGCGTCGTTCTGCAGCAGGTCGCGCAGGGTGACCAGGGTCGTGAACGCGTCGAACGTGCCGGCGAACTTGACGTCCTCGCTGCCGGTGCGCGCCAACGCGGTGACGTCGACGTTGAGCACGGTGCCCGCGAAGCTGTCGGCGACCTGCACGCCGGTCGCGCTGAAGTCGCTGACGTCGGTGACCGTGGCGCCGCCGTCGGTCGACAGGCCCGCACGTGCGGTGAACGTGCCGGTGAGCGTCGTCGGCACGCCGGTGACCGTCAGCGACAGCGTGCGGCCGTCGGAGGTGGTGAACGTGCCGTCGGTGACCGGGATGTTCACGGCCGGGCCGCCGCCGATGCTCAGCGTGTTGGGGCCGGTGGTGAACGTGTAGGCGAGCGGGCCGACCGCGGTGCTGGTGCCCGCACCCGCGGAGACCGTGCTGGGCGCGTCGGTGTGCAGGCCGGCGAACGTGACGTCGAGGCGGCCGAAGCCGATGCCGGTGTCGCCCGCGCCGGTCGGGACCGCACCCGTCGACGCCGAACCGTGCGCGGCGGCGAAGGTGGTCGCGCCGCGCGAGCGCGCCTGGAAGATCGAATCGCCGGGCACGTTGAGGCCGGTCGACACGCCCGGGGCGACGTCGATCTCGAGGCTCTCGTGGTTGCCGTGGTAGACGATGCGCGTGCGGCCGTTCTCGCTGACCATCTCGAACGGGGCGTCGCCGTTCTCGGTGCCGCCGAACAGGTAGCGATCGCCGCGACGGCTGTTGCCGATGCCGACCAGCTGGCTCAGCAGCTGCTCGACCTCCGCGCCGATGCTCTGGCGGTCGCTGTCGCTGAGCGTGCCGTTGCTGGCCTGCGTGGTCAGTTCGCGCACCCGCTGCATCAGCGACGACGCGTCCTCGAGCGAGGCGGTGCTGGTGTCGAGGGTCTCGCGCGCCAGCGACACGTTGCCGCTGAGCTGTTCGAGGTCGGCGAGGTCGTTGCGCAGCGGCAGGATGCGCAGGGCCGCGGCCGGGTCGTCCGATGGCCGGTTGATGCGGCGGCCGGTGGCCACTTCCTGCTGCAGCTGCGAGTAACGCGACAGGCCGCGCTGCACGTCGATCAGGGCGCGCGAATACAGCATGCCCTGGGTGATGCGGATGCTCATGGAATCACCTGCCGAGGTTGATCAGGGTGTCGGTCATCTCCTGCGCCACCGACAGGAAGCGCGCCGCCGCTTCGTAGCTCTGCTGGAAGCGCATCATGTCGACCATCTCCTCGTCGAGGTTGACGCCGGACACGGCGTCGCGGTCGGCCTGGAGCTGCGCGAGCAGCTGGTTCTGGGCGGTCAGGGCGGACGTCGCGGCCGCGGTCTCGAAGCCGACGTCGCCGACGATGTCGGCGTAGAAGTCCTCGATCGTGTTGGTGTCGAGGTCGTCGAGGTCGAGATTGCGCAGGCCGACGATGCGCGCCAGGTTGCCGGCGTCGCCGGTGGCGCTGCCGAGGCCCGCGGCCAGGCGATCCGGGTTGCCGAGCAGTTCCGGATTGACCGCGATGTCGGCGGCGTTGCTGCCGAGGAAGAACGCGTTCATCCCGGTCGCGACCAGGAAGTCCGCGGTGTCGCTGTCCGCCAGCGCGTCCAGTTCGAACGCCTGGCCGTCGGTCGCCGAGATGCGGCCGGCGCCGAACGACACCCGGATGCCGTTGCCGAGCGCGATCGGTTCGCCCGGTTCGTAGCCTTCGCCGACGGCGAGGGTGGTGACCAGGGCGCCGTCCTGGTCGAAGACGTTCACGCGCAGGTCGGTCGTCTGGCCGATCACGCCGTCGCTCTCGGGCACGAACGTGAAGCGCGTGTTCTCGCTGCCGGTGAAGGCGCCTTCGATCTCGACTTCGACCGCGCGGTCGCGGCCGGTGGCCGTCGCCGTCGACAGCCCGAGCGCCCCCAGGGCGGTGCCGGCGCCGACGTTCGCGAGGCCGAGTTCGGAATCGCTGCCGCCCTGGCTGCTCTGCAGCACGAGCCGGCCGCCCACCGAACGGGCGGTGCCGGCGCTGCCGAGGTCGGCGTTGATCGCCGCCACGAGCTCGTCGACGGTGGCGTTGGCCGCGTTGGCGAAATCGGTCGCGGCGAGCGTGACCGTGGTCGTGGTCGGCGCCGTCGCGGTGCCGGTCTGGACCGTGAACGACACCGGGAACGTCTGCCCCGACAGGTCGTACGGACCGGCCGAGGTGCTGCCGATGGTCGGGGCCATGCCGCCGAACGTGCCCTGGCCGTCCGGATTCGGGTCGAGCCGCGGCGAGAAGTCGAAGCCGTAGCCGTCGTCGGCGGTGATGCGCAGCCGGCCGGTCGGATCGACGCTCGCAGTGAGGTGTTCGATGCCGTTCAGCGCGCTGGCGACGTCGTCGAGCGTCATCGCGTTCGGGTCGATGTCGAGGCGCGTGCGCTGCAGCTGGCCGGTCTCGAGGTCGGTCACCGCGACGTAGAGCTCGCCGTCCTGCACCGGAAACACGAAGCCCGACTGCGCCAGCAGTTCGTCGCCGCGGCTGCCGTCGCCGTCGCCGTCCTCGGCGCCGTAGGCTGCGGTCAGCGTGCGGAACGGGCCCGACGCCGGCATGCCGGTGGTGTGCAGGCGGTTCCACTCGAGGATCGTCGACTGCGCCAGCTGGTCGAGGCGCGATTGCAGGCCGGGCAGGCCTTCCTCCTCCTGGGCCAACAGCGCGGCGATGCGGCCTTCGCGGATCAGGGCCGGCGAACGCGAGTTGCCGACCGTGATGACCGTCGAGTCGTCGGCGTCCTTGCCGGCGGCGAGGCCGGAGGCGCGGTCGCCGGCGACCAGCAGGTGGCCGCCGACGAGCACGTCGAGGCTGCCGGAGCCGCGTTCGATCGTGCGCACGTCGAGCAGGCGGCCGAGTTCCTTGACGTGCTGCGAGCGCACGTCGCGCAGGTCGTTGGCATCGCTGCCGTTCGCCTCGGCGGCGATGATCTGTGCGTTCAGCTGGGCGACGGCGTCGGCGCGTTCGTTGACCACGCGCACCAGGCCGCGGACCTCCTCGAACGTGTTGCCGGACAGTTCGCCGAACCGCTGCGAGACCAGGCGGAAGCCCTGGCTCAGCGAGTTGCCGGCCTGGATCAGGCCGCCGCGCAGGGCGCGATCGGACGGGTCGGTGCGCAGCTGGTCGACGGCGCCGAACAGGTCCTTGAACGAGCTCGACAGGCCCTCGTCGGGCTCGCCGAGGATGCTCTCGATCTCGCGGTAGTGCGCCTGCGACAGTTCGGCCGCGCCGACGAGGCCGAGCTGCATCTGCAACCGGCGTTCGAGGCCGTCGTCGACCAGGCGCGAGATGCCGCTGATGTCGACGCCGGTGCCGATCTGCATGCCGGCGAGGCCGAACGACATCGAGGATGCGAGGTCGACGCGCTGGCGCGAGTACCCGGGGGTGTTCGCGTTGGCGACGTTGTTGCCCGCCGTCTGCATGCCGTACCGCGCTGCCTGCAAGGCGCGCAATCCGGCGGTGAGTCCGAGTCCGAATGACATGGGGGGTCTCCTTCTCGATCAGGCCTTGCCGTCGACGATGGCGCCGGCGATTCGCGGGGTCTGCACGATGCGGGCACCGCGGTCGTAGCCGGGCACCTTGGCGGAGCGGGTGGACTCCACGAGGGTGGCGGCGGGGGATGCGTGTTGCGCGAAGCGCACGAGCCGCTGACCGAGCGTGACCTCGGTGCGCACGGCCTTGGCGAGGACCTGCACCGCGTCGGCGGCT
>JAEUHV010000277.1 GCA_016794485.1 Planctomycetota bacterium | reverse complement strand
CAGGCGTCGTCCGGGACGGCCGGTGGCTCCGGCGGCGCGGGTTCGGCCGACGCGGCGACGGGCTGCGCCACCGCGAGGAACAGCAGCACTGGCGGCGTCTCCTTGTGCATGCGGTGCTGCCACTCCGCGAGGAAGCGACCGAACCCGTCGCGGTCGCGGGCCTCGAGCCCGTCGGCGTCGAGCAACACCAGCACCTTCGGATGGTGGTTGCGTGCCATCGCCTTGGCCAGGATCGCCGCGGCCTTCTTCGCCGGGTTCTCGGGCCAGCGCATCGCGCCGTGGCGAGCCGCGAACTCGGCGGCCAGGTCGGCGACGCCCTGCATCGCCGAGCAGTCCACGGTCGTGATCGCCTGGGTGATCGGCAGGGCTTCGCGCAGTGCGTCGAGTTGACCCGGTGTGGCGCGCGTCACGAGATCGCCTTCGAACCAACGCAGTGTCGAGTGCAGTCCCCGGCCCAGGAAGTACAGCGAGTGGAAGCGCGACGCCTCGATCGCCGCGACGATCGCGGCGAGGCCGAACGAGAGGAACGGCATGGCGCCGCTCGCGGTGCTCTTCGCGGCCAGCAGGCTCGCCAACGGTGTCGTCGAGAACGAGCGGATGATCTTCTTCGGGGGCTTCTGCGGCGCGGCCAAGGTCGTTCCTCCGCGCCGCACGATACCAACCCGATCAGTCTTCGGGGGCGTCCGGCGTGATCAGGAACAGCAGCACGTGTGGCATCTCCTTGCGCACCAGTCGCTGCCACGCCGCCAGGAAGAGGTCCTGCTCGCCCTGGTTGTGCGCCACGATCACGTGTTCGCCGTGCCAGAGGAACGCGTGGTGCTCGCGCCTGGGGCTCACGACCCGGGCCAGCATCGCCGCCGCGCGTCGGTAGGGGTCCCGCGGGTGCGTCATCGGGCCGAACTGTTCGGTCAACGCCTGCGTCAGGTCCGCGAGCGAGCCGATCGTTCCGCCGTCGATGTCGTGGATCACGAACCGTTCGCGCACGAGCGCTGCATCGAGTCCTCGGCGATGGCTCGGGTGCACGAAGTTCACCGTCCCGGCTTGGAACCACGGCAGGTCGCGATACAGGTTTCGCACCGCGGTGAAGTACGCACCGTGCCACGGAAACGTCCAGGTCAGCCACAAGGCCAGCAAGAACGCGCCGGCCCCGAGGCCGATCGCCAGAGCCCACAGGTCGTCCCCGAAGAAGTCGTGCACCACGACCATCAGGCTGGGAACGAGCGCCAGCACCATCCATCGCCCGCGCCGGACGCAGAGCTGCATGCCGAGCGGCGTCGATGCGAACGTTCGTCGCGGCTTCCTCCGGTTGCGCTGCCTCGTCATTCCGGTGCGAGACCATATCGGTCGCGCCTCGCGTTCACCCGCCGAACGTGAACACCTGCCCGACCGACAGCGACACCTTCCAGCCGTCGCTCTGTTCGACCACGTCGTCGAACGGCTTGCTGACGTCGATGCGCAGCACACCTTCGCCGAACAGCGGCTTGCTGCCGATGCGCAGGCCGGCCCCCGCCGACGAGAACGGCCGCCCCGACTCGTCCCCGTCGCCGACGTGCCCGACGTCGAAGAACGCCACCGTGCCGAAGTGCAGCGTCGCGAACTCGATCCCGGTGTCGAACCGGTGCTCGACGTTGGTGCGCAGCCGCCGCGTGCCCGACAGCAGTCGCGCGCGGTAGCCGCGCAGTCCGTTGTCCTCGCCGAGGGTCAGCTCGGCCGGTAGGTTCTGGGTCTCCGCGACCGCGTCGAACGTCGAGCCGACCCCGAACGTGTGCGCATCGTTCGCGAGCCAGAACGCGCGCAGTGAAGCTCCGGCGAGCCAGCCGACCGCGTCGCCGTCGTCGAGCCGTACGCCGCCGTTCACGCCGATCCGCACGAACGCTTGCGCCAGCGGTTCGCCGGTCCAGCCCGCGTTCACGCCGAACTCCGGTTGCATCGCGCCGCCGCGGCCGTCCTCGTCGCGCCAGCGGGCGCCGAACGAGGTCCCGAGGCTCGTGCCGAGCGTGATGTCCTGCACGTAGACCAGCGTGTCGAGTCCTTCGACCTTGCGGAACGCGCGGATCGACCGCCACGACGCCGTGGGTCCGAAGAACACGCTGTGGGTGTCGCCCGGCACGCGGATCTGTGGGCCGAGCGGGCCACGTGCCCTTTCGTAGGTGATCGTGTCGCCCCGCAGTTCGGCGCCCCAGGTCCAGCGATCGGCAGGCGGGCCGGCGGTCCAGGTGACGTCGCCGCCGATCGCACTGCGCGAGTACGGCACTTCGGCCACCGAATCGCCACCGCGGTAGTAGTCGGCTTCGGCTTCGTCGTGCGACAGGGCGAACGAATGCGCCCGCGGATCGGACAGGTGCTTGAACGGTCGTCGCACGTCGAGTCCGTACGAATCGCCTTCGTCCGTCTTGGCGGCCCGCAAGGTCGCGGTGTGCCAGCTGTCCAGCACGTGCAGGTCGGTGAACGCGAAGCCGCCGCGGTACTCGCCGTCGCTGTTCTCGGTGAACGACAGCGCGATGCGGTCGCCGGTGCCGAACAGGTTGTTCTCGCCGATCGACGCGCGAAACCCGGTCACGCCGCCGACGTACGACGCACCCGCGCCGAAGTTGAGGGTGAGGCGATCGCGCGTCGTGACTTCGAGGTCGGCTTCGCCGGGCGTGCCGGTCGGCACGAGACGCACCGCCACGTCGGCGAACAAGCCGAGCGCGCGCAGGTTGCGTTCCAGTTCCGCCGCCGTCGCGGCGTCGATGCGATCGCCGGCGCCGAACCACAGCTCGCGGGCGACCGTGGCTTCGCGCGTCTGCCAGTGCAGCGCCGTCGCCAGCTTCGTCAGCGGCCGCGGGTCGTCGGCGTCGAAGATCTCGGCGGTGGTGACGCGCACCTCGCGCAGCCGGAAAGTCGGGGCGTCCTGGGCGGCGAGCGTCGCCGTGGAGCCGAGCATGCCGAGGGTGCACGCGGTGGCGGTTCGAAGGATGTGGTTCAGAGGGGTGCCCCGCGCGAGCTTCGGCGGCAAGATGCACGCCGGACGCCCCGCATGCCAGACGAGATCTACGTGAGCACCGACGTCGAAGCCGACGGCCCGATCCCCGGGCCGCATTCGATGCTGTCGTTCGGCTCGGTCGCGTTGCGGGCCGACAAGACGGTGCTCGGCGAGTTCACGGTCAACCTGCTGCCGCTGCCCGGTGCGGCGCCGCACCCGCGCACGACGACGTGGTGGGCGGGGCACCTCGATGCGCTGGCCAAGGCCAAGGAGAACCCCGAGGACCCCGCCACCGCGATGCCGCGTTACGTGCGCTGGCTGCGCGACCTGCCCGGCCGCGTCGTGTTCGTCGGCCAGCCGGCGGCGTACGACTTCCTCTGGGTCTACTGGTACCTGATGCGGTTCGTCGGCGATTCGCCGTTCGGACACTCGGCGCTCGACGTCAAGACCTACGCGATGGCGATGCTGAAGCGGCCGTACCGCGAATGCGTGAAGGGCGCCCTGCCGCCGGAATGGAGCGATGCGCTGCCGCACACACACGTCGCGATCGACGATGCGCGCGAGCAAGGCGCGATGTTCTGCAACATGCTGCGCGCGCACGGCGCGGTTTCGGGAGCTCCATGAAGGCCTTCGCGAACGGCTGTTTCGCCAGCCTGCTGCTGGTGGCTGTCGCCGGTGCACAGACGGACTGGTACCTGCGCGGCGGTGCGGCCACGGCGCGATTGGCCGGGCCGGAGCCGGCGAGTCTCGTGGGGCCGCGCGCCCACGCGACCTTGCCCGGCGGCGACTGGCGCGTCGTGTTCGGCGTGGATGCGAACGGTCACCCCGGTGCGCTCGGGTTTTCCGTCCCGGACGGTGGGCTGGTCCGCCTCGCGACCGAGCCGGCCGGCGCGGAAGTGGCGACCAGGCTCGATCCGAACGGAGCCGGGTGGACGGACTGTGCGGGGACCGACACGCTGCGCACGACGGGCGGCAGCGACGCGACGGACTACCGGCTCGCGGCGACGGTGGCCGGCGACGTCAGTTGTGGCCTGATCGCGCGGTTCCGCGGGCCCGACGAGTTCTACGCGTTCCTGGTCGATCTCGAGCGGCGCGAAGTGCGGCTCGAACGGCGGCTCGGTCCCAAGCCCCTCGTGCTCGCCACCGCACCGTTGCCCAACACGTCGGCGGCGGCGCGCGAACTCGTCCTGCAGGTGCACGGGTTCCGTCTGCAGGCCATCGTCGACGGCACGGCCGTGCTGCAGATCTTCGACGGCGGGATCCAGCGCGGTGCGTACGGCATGTGCTGGCGCGGTCCGATGCCCGGGTTCGCCGCGATGTCGGTGTCGCCGCCTGCGGTCCCGCGTGCGAGCCAGGCGATGGTGGCCATCGGCAGCAACACGATCGAACTGCACGCGGCGACGACGGTGTCGCCGGGCCATTGGTGGTTCGTCGAACTGGTGCTCGACCGGCCCCATCCCTTGGTGCCGCTCGACGCGAACGGGATCGAGCCGTGGCTGTGCCAACGGCCCGCGGCCCCGCAGGCGATGCTGTGCGATTGGCGTGGGTCGCTTGGACCGGCAGCACTCGGCGTCGTGCCCGACGACGGCCTGGTCCGTGCGCGCTGCACCTGGCCCGAACTGCCGGCGGTGCGCAATCTCGGCGCCATGGCCCGGTTGGCGCTGGTCGGCGCCGACGGTTCGGCGCTCGCTGGCCACAGCCCGGCCACCATGGTGGAGTTTCGCGCGATCCGGGCACGCTGAGCGTTACCGCTCACTCGCGAGGAGACTACAACTCCCGCATGAACAGGCTCGTCGCCGCACTGTTCGTCGTGGCCTCGGCCGCGGCCCCACTGTCCGCCCACGGTGGCTACTACCGGGGTCCAGGTACGCCGGTCGTTCTTCCACCCGGGTCGCCTGGAGGCGGTGGTCCGCCGCGCGGTGGGCCTGCGGTGCCGGCGACGCCGGGCTCGGGTACGCCGACCACGGGGGCTGGGCCGATCGTCGCCGAAGAGGTCGCCTGGCAGGTCTGGTGGGAGCACAACAAGGACCCGTTCGTACAGCAGCGGCACGCGGGGGATCCAACGACCACCGGCTCGGACGACTTCTATCTGGGCATGCGGCGCAACCAGCCGCGCGTCGCGACCCTGCTGCCGACCGAGGACGACTTGAAGGGCCGCATCGTTCCGGCGCTGGCAGCCCTGCTGGAAAAGGAACGCAACCGCGACGTGCAGACGGCGTGTCTGATGGCGCTCGGCAAGATCGGCCTCGACGCCAACGGCATCGCGGTCGAGCCGCTCGTGCGCGCGCGCATTGCGCGCGACGACCAGGAAGTGCGCGAGACGGCCGTGCTGGCACTCGGCCTGCTGGGTCGGCCGAACGCGGCGAAGACGCTGGTGGCGTTGGTGCGCGACGACGTCGAGGGCCGCAAGGTCTGCGACCGTGATCCGGTCGACCCGCGCACGCGTTCGTTCGCCGCGTATGCGCTCGGCCTGCTGGCGCATCGCAGCGACGACGGCGCCGTGAAACAGGCGGCACACGACGCGCTGTGGCCGATCCTCCAGGACAAGGACCTCGCCAGTCGCGACCTTCGCGTCGCGGTGGTGAACGCGCTCGGGCTGTTGTGCGACCCGGCACGCCCCGGCCACAAGCGGCTCGCGTGGCTCACCGCCGAAGAACTGTTGGAGTGGTACCAACGCGACCTGGGCCGCGGCGCCGAGGCCATCCAGGCGCACGCGCCGGTGGCGATCGGTCGCCTGCTCGGCCGCGGCGATTCGGCGCTGCACCGGCGCGCCAAGGACCATTTCGCCACGGTGCTGAACGCCGAGAACAAGCGCAGCAATGCGATCCTGCAGTCCGCCGCGATCGCGCTCGGCAAGCTGGCGCAGCCGCAGGAAGTCCGCATCGAGGACGCGGTCGCGTCGCGGGCCCTGCAGATCCACTGGGAGAAGGGGCGCGACCGCCTGGCGCGGGCGTTCGCGGTCATGGCACTCGGTCGCATCGGCGGCGACGCCAACCGCGCCTGGCTCCTGGCGGCGCTGCCGCGCGGCAACAAGGCGACGGAGCGTCCGTGGCTGGCCTTGGCGCTCGGATTGCTCGCGGCCCCGGCGGCGGCGCGCGGCGAAGTCGACCTTGCGGTCGCCGAACGGCTCGCCATCGATCTGCCCGAAGCGCGCAAGCCCGAGGCGATGGGTGCCTACGCCGTAGCGCTCGGCCTCACCGGCCACCAGCCGGCGTTGCCGTTGTTGTTGAAGCAGCTGCGCGAAGTGGAGAGCGACGAGACCTTGGCCGGATACCACTGCATCGGGGTGGCCCTGCTCGGTGATGCCACGGCGGCGCCCGTGCTCGGCGAGATCCTCGACCGGTCCAAGCGCCGGCCGTTCCTACTGCTGCAGGCTGCGGTCGGGCTCGGTCGGCTCGGCGATCGCGACGCGAACGACCGCCTGCTGGCGATGCTGAAGGACAGCGACAGCGTCGCGGTGCTGTCGGCGCTCGCCAACGCGATCGCGCAGATCGGCGACAGGCGGGCGATCGAGCCTCTGGTCGCCTTGAGCAAGGACGAGGAGCTCACCAAGCTGGCGCGCGCGTTCGTGGCGGCAGCACTGGGCGGGATCGGCGACGCCTCGCCGGTGCCATGGAACGTGCCGTTGAGCCGCGACGCCAACTACGGCGCCCCGGTCGACACGCTCAGCAACGGTGCCACCGGCGTGCTCGACATCCTCTGATCCAGGCCGCGCCGATCAGCGCTGCCGGAAGTCGAACGCGTCGCTGGTAGCGAATAGGCCGTTCACCGGGGTCGGCGTCAGCATGATCGCTTGCCAGCGGACCAGCTGCTGCGGGATGCCGGCGGGCATCGTCAGGCTGAACGTCCAGCCGCTCGCCGGCACGCCCACGATCGGCACCCAGCCGTCGTCGTGGTCGAGGTGCAGGCCCTGGATGCCGAGGTTCACCGGCGGCGTCCACGGATCGTGCAATTGCAGGAACAGGCCGCCGATGTGCAGCTGGTGCGTGCCGAGCGGGCTCGTCACCTTGAAGTCCATCGAATCGCCGACGTGAACGTCCTTGCCGCAGGTGGCGTCCGGGGCGCCACCGTTCACCGCGGTCTCGAGCACGAGGTCCTCGTTCGTGCCCGGCAGCTTGCACCAGCGGGCCGTCGTCATCACCTCGGGCGACGAACCGCCGGTCGCCTGGTAGGCCGCGAACAGGTCCTGGCCGGCAGTGGCGAGGAACGCGCTCGTGCCTGGATTGGCCAGGCGCAGGAACTGGATGTACTCCCAGCTCGAGGTCTGGTAGAGCAGTTCGACGTCGGCGCGCGTGGCGCCGGCGGGCGGGGCCAGCGGAACGTCGTCGTAGTGGGCGTAGAACCCGCCCGGTGCCGGGTTGCCGTACTGGGTCGCCGGCATCGGCTGTGCGTTGCGCGCCACCGCCGAGTTGCGGTCCATGCGCCACGGCGGGATCCGGTTGTCTTCGAGCACCTTGTTGTTGAGCACGAAGTGGAACGTCTCGTGCTCGCTTCCCGGCGGCATCGAGGCGAGCTGGACCAGCGTCAGCGTAACGGCGCCGGTGACCCGGTCGAACGCGAGCGGCGTCGTCGGCGACACGCCCATGCCCAGCAACTGCAGCGCCCAGTCCTGGGTGATGCCGAGCTTGGACTCGTAGACGTGTGCGTTCGGATCCGTGATCGAGCTCACCGTGTAGGGCGTGCCGTTCACGGTGGCCGTGAAGCTGCCGTAGGAGCCGTCTTCGCGCAGCAGCTGGTTCTGTTCGTTGCGCCAACGCGTGCGCAGCCACATGCGGCGGCCTTCCGGGTAGCCGCTGATCAGCTTGTGGCCGGTCAGGTTGGTGACGCGCAGCGAGTTGCCGCTGATGTCGAGCGCGCCGGCGCGCTGCAGCATGCCGCGCGCGCGCAGCACGCCGCGGTTCATCGCCGCGGTCATCGTCGGCGTCAGGTTCTGGCCGAGACGCAGCAGGCTCGGCGACTGGTTGTCGAGCCACTGGATCGCGTTCGGCACCCAGGTGTTGCCACCGGTCAGGTCGTGCACCGCGAGGTCGTAGCGGATCGGCGAGATGCCGAACGCCGTGCCTTCGCCGACCACCGGCTCCATGTGGC
>JAEUHV010000274.1 GCA_016794485.1 Planctomycetota bacterium | reverse complement strand
CGCCGCCGAGGCACACGGTGACCGCTTGCGTGCTGAACACGAGCCCGGCGAGTCCAGGCGCCACCGGCAGAGGGAGGTTGAACACGGTCGAACCGTCACACGGCGCGAAGCCACCGCCCGTGAGGTTCGGGCCGAGCGTGCCGAGCAGCGGGATCGTGTGCAGCGGGCCGCACAGCGGCGGCGCGACCGGGCCGGGGACCATGCACGGACCGGCCCCGAGGGCCAGCAGCGCCAGGGCGTTCGACGGCGCCTGGTCGAGAGCCAGCGAGAACGCGGCGTTGCCGAGGCACGGATCGTTCAGCAGCGAGTGCACCTGCGGGCAGGCCGGGCAAGAACCGTTCGAGCACGGACCGCCGACCGAGGTGGCGCGGCCGGGCCGCACGGCGAGGCCGATCATCGGGTCGAGGGCGGGAGCCGGCAGCGGGCAGCAGGTGACGCCGGCCAGCAGCACGTTCGGCGGCACGAAGACGTAGTTCATCGCCACGGTGCCGATGCCGTCGGTGGCGTAGAGGATCTGGTTGCCGTAGTCGCACGCCAGGCCGAGCACCGGGCCGAAGCCGACCGCGCAGGCCGGCACCGGGAACTGGCTGATCACGATGCACGGGGCCGCGAGCTGCGACACGAACACCCGGCTCGGGCCACCTGGGAACGCGGCGACGCTGGTGAACACGATGCCCTGCAGCTCGTCGACGGCGAGTCCGGTCGTGACGCCGCCGATGACGATCGGGCCGCCACCCATCGCGCACACGCCGAGCGGAGCGGGTGGGCAGGTGTTGGTGTAGCGGTGCAGGTTGAACAGGCTGTCGACCATCCACAGCTCGTTCAGGCCTTCGACGACTTCAAGGCCGGTGAGGAACGCGTTCGGGCCCAGCGTGGGCACCGGCATCGGCGGACACTGCATGCCGCAAGTGTCGTCGACCTTGGCGAGCAGCAGGCCGTTGGTGACCCAGGCGCCGGAACGCGTCGGGTCCCAGGCCGTGCCGCCGACCCAGGCCGGAAGGGCGGCCGAGTTGGGCATCGGGATCGCACACTGGCCCAACGGGACGCAGGGGGCGTGGCTGACGTGCCGCAGGTTCGGCACGTTGCGGGTGATGCCGACCAGGTGGTCGGGCGTCTGCGCGGTGGCGACCGCGGCGAGGGCGGGAAGTACGAGGCTGAGCAGGGAGGAGGGTTTCATGGCGGTTGTCTCGGAACGGCGTTTGGCCGTCGCCCCGGAAGAACCGTTCCTCCCGCCGCGCACGCGGATTTCGCAGATTTCCGCGGCGGCCTCGCCGCCTACCAGCGGAACCGGCTGACGAAACCCTTCGGCGTCGCGTAGGTGGTCGCGATCAGCGCATCGAGGCCGAGGCGACCCAGGTCACCGGCGGCCTTGGTGAGCGCCCCGAACACCATCGTGGCCTCCTCCGGCATTTCCCCGGCCCGATCCATGCCGGCCTGCATCGCGGTCAGCATGGCGGACATGTAGGTGCTCATGCGCGTGACCTGGATGCCGCTCCAGCCGGCGGGCATCGCCGCGACCGCATCCTTGATGCCGGCCGGAACGCTGCCGTCACCGGGCGACTTGCGCCCGTCGAGCAGCGAACGCAGGGCGCGCTTGGTGCTGTCGTCCTTGCCGAGCCCGACGAGCAGCAGGTCGTCGGTGGTCGCGTACTCGATCTCGAACAATCCGCCCACGGCCAGGCGGTGCACCTTGGTGCCTTCGTATTCCTCGGTCTTGCGGCCGGCGTGCATGCCGCGCGACCGCAGTGCGGTTTCGAGGGATTCGCCGAACGCCTTGCCGTCGCGCAGCGTGATCGCGAGGCACATGCCCTGCATGCCGGCGAGCGGATCGTCCTCGTCTGCGGCTGCGGCGCCGGCGGCCATGGCCTGCATGTCTTGCAGCGCCACGATCTCGTCGCCGAGGTGCGCGATCAGGTCTTCCTTGAGCCGGACCTTGGTCGCGTCCGCGAACGCCTTCTCGACGTCGGCGAACGTCATCGGCACTTCGTCGCCGAGTTCGCCCCACACCGAGGCGACGACGTCGTAGAGCACGCCGAGCTTGAACGCCGAGATGCTGAACGAGTCGCTGGTGGGCGGCACGTAGCGCAGCGACTTCGGCGGGGTGCTTCCGCCCATGAACGCGTCGAAGATGCCGCGGTTGCCGGCGCCGAACCCGATGTTCATCGCGCCCACCACGTGCTTGCCGTCGGCGTCGATCGTGAACGAGAGGTCCTCGAGGGCGGAGAAGCCCGCCTTCTCGAACACCGTGGCCACGGAGATCGGTGCGGCCCCCATGTCGTCGACGAACTTGGCGAACGTCGACACCGCCGCACCGAACTTCATCTCGACCGACAGCGCGTGCGGGGCCGCATCGCCCTGCCAGCGGCCTTCGTCGGCGAGCAGCTTGGGCAGCTTCTCCTCGAGCCCGTCGCCGCCGAACACGACCAGGGCGCCGTCGATGATCTGCGGCACGGTCATGCCGTCGCCGCCACCGTCGAGCATGCCGCGCAGCTTGTGGTCGCCGACGGTCAGGTCGCGCGTCGGCGGTGCGTCTTCGTCGATCGCCTTCTCGGCGGCCTTGGCCAGGGCGGCGAGGTCGAACGCGCCGTCCGGCATCAGCGCCAGCGTCATGCTCATCGGCGGGTCTTCACCCTGTTGCATCGCCTCGACCAGGCCGGCGACGTCGAGCTGCAGCGAGAGCACGATCTCGCCCTTGTAGTCGTGCAGCAGTTTCTCGAGCAGGTCGGCGTCGAACTTGCCGCTCTCGCGCACCGCCGCCATGCCCTGGTCGACGCCCTGGCTCAGCATGCCGACCAACGGCGCCAGCGAGTCGCTCTGGAACCACTTGGTGATCTGCGCGGTCTGGAACTGCTGTTGCCACGCAGCCGGTGCGGCCATGCGCACGACGGCGATGGAGTTGGCGGGAACGAAGCGGAACGGCGACGGCTTGCCCTGGGCCGGGAGTGCGGCCAGCAGCAGAGACGTCGCACAGAGGATGCGAGCGATGGTCATTGTTGTTGTGGGTAGACGAGGATGCGGTCGTGCGCGACCAGCACGAAGTCGATGCGGCCGTCGCCGTCGAGGTCGCCCGTGGCCAGTTCGCGCGGTTCGTTGTCGGGCTCTGCCTGCGGCCCGGACTCGAACACCGGCACCGCGAGCGCGCGCTGCAGGCCGTCCTTGCCGCCGGCGAGGATCTGCACGCCCGGCAGGTGGCGGTCGACGACGACCAGGTCGGCCACGCCGTCGTGGTCGAAGTCGCCGGCGCGGCCGGTGTGGTAGGCGGTGCGCACGATCGGCGGCTCGTGCGTGGTCAGCACGCGCAGCGACGGGCCCTTGGTGAACGGCACGCGCAGCACGCCGCGGCTCGACAGCAGCAACGCCGCGCCGTGGTGGGGCATCAGGTGGGTGAAGTCGAACGACGGCACCTCGACGGACACCGTTCGCTGGCTCATCTGCCGCACCAGCTTGTTGCCCTTCTTGTCGAAGTAGTACCGGATGCTGCCGCCGAGCACGCCGGCGTCGGCCTCGGCGCACAAGGTCAGTTCCGTCAGGCCGTCGGGCCCGTTGTCCTGGGCGAGCACGCGGATCTGGCCTTTGTCGTCGAGGCGGAACGTGCGCACGAAGCGTTCGCGCACCGCGAGCAGGGCCCCGGCACCGTTGGCCCGGATCGGCGCGCACGCTCCGTCGTCGAGCTTCTTGGTGAAGCCGGCGGTGTCGGACGCCTTGCCGCCGTCTTTCTTGTCCGGCCGCGGTGCGTCGAGCGACAGCGTGCGCAGGCCTTCGCCGGGCACCACGAACGCGACCTCCGGCCCCGGGACGTCCCCGAAGTCGCCGACGAACAGCCGCGTCGGGTCCGCCGGCAGGCGACCCAGGTCGGCGAGCTTCGTGCTCGGCTGGTCCGGCGCGCAGCGCTGCAGTGTCGCGTCCCGCTTCTCGGTGCGGGCCAGCACCAGCACGCCGCCGTTGGGGTCGACGCACGCACTGACCGGCTTGTCGGTGACGGCGAGCTGCACCGGGAACCGGTCGAGCGGTCCCGAGCCGGGGATCCACGCGATCGCGTCCTCTTCCGGGCTCACCAGCACGATGTCGTTCGCCCCGTCGCGGTCGACGTCACCGAGCGCCACTGCGGCGACGCCGGCGAGGGTCGGCAGCGGGCGTGGCACGAACGTCGCCCCGCGCCACTCGTAGACCAGCAGTTGGGCCCGGTCGGCGCGCGCGACCACGAGGTCGTCGTCGCCGTCCTTGTCGACGTCGCCCAGCGCCCACGGCAACGTCTTGCCGCCGGTGTTCTCGCCGAAGGCCCACCAGTCGAGCGCCTGGCCGTCGTCGGCAACGGCCAACGCGCGCAGCGACACCGCCCGGGTGGCGCCGGCGATCGTGCCGAGGGCCGGAGCACCTTCCGCGGTGCGGGCCGGGAACACGTCGTGCAGGCCGTCGATGCTGAAGATGCGCCACGGACCGAACCCGCCGTCACCGGTGCCGGACCGCAGGCGCAGGTTCATGTTCGTGCCGGGCGCCACCGCGCACAGGTCGAGGTTGCCGTCGCCGTCGGCGTCGGTCAGGTGGAACGAGTAGGCGTTCTCCTCCACGGGTTCGATGGGGGACAGCTTGGGTGTGCCGCCGATCTGCGTGACGGTGCGCAAGCTGCCGCGCGCGACCACGACCAGGTCGGCCTTGCGGTCGCCGTCCAGGTCGCCGGTCAGCAGCGCGAAGCCGCGGCCGGACAGGCCGAGGTCGATCGGTGCGTCCGCGGTCTCGCTGCCGGGATGGCGCACGGTCAGGCGGCCGCGGGCGTCGACCAGCAGCAGGTCCGGCTTGCCGTCGCCGTGCACGTCGGCCAGCGCGTAGCCGGCGATCTGGCCGTTGGTCGGGATCGACTGCACTTCGGTTTCGCGCCCCTTCACCCGCACCGCGACGAGCCGCGCGCGCCGGGAGTCGACCGCGATGGCCTCGAGCCGGCCGTCCCCGTCGACGTCGGCGACCTGCAGGTTGCCGAGCCCGTCGCCGATCTTCGCCACCAGCGGACCTTCGAAGCCGAAGCGGGCGCGCAGCTCGGCGGGGATCGGTGGCGGCCCGCTCTGCGCGAGCAGGGCGGTCCCCAGGAATACGAACGGTGCGACGTGGGCCGTGGCGAGCATCCGCCCGGCAATCTATGGTTGCGCCGATGCTCGCTGCAATGCTCGCCGTGTCGTTCTGCTGCCAGGACCCTGCCGCGACCCCGGCTCCGGTACCGTTGCCCGCCAAGGTCGACGGTGTGGAAGTGCTCGACCTCGGCAACGGGTGCCGCATCCAGGGCCGCGTGCTGCGTTCGACCGAGCAGACGATCTTCGTCGACGTCGGCTACGACGTGTTGAAGGTGCCGCTCGCCGCGGTGCTGCGGCGCGAGACCGTCGACGGCAACCGCACCGGCGGCATCGTGCGCGAGAAGCTGTGGGCCCGGGCCGAACTGCCCGAGCGTTCGGTCGCCGAGGGTGCCAAGGTGTTCGGCGAAGCGGTCGTGAAGATCGAGGCGGCGGGCGGACAGGGCTCCGGCTTCGTCACGCACGTCGACGGTTGGGTCGTCACCAACTTCCACGTCGTCGAACGCGAGGTCGAGGTCGACGTCGTCGTCTACTCGCTCGGCAAGAACGGCTTCGAGCCGCGCACCGTGCGCAAGTGCAAGGTCGCCGCGATCAACCCGGCGATGGACCTCGCGCTGGTGAAGATGGAGACGCCCGACGACCTGGCGTTGAAGACGATCTACCTCGGCGACAGCGACGCCATGCAGGTCGGCGACACCGTCTACGCGATCGGTGCACCGATCGGCCTCGACCGCACCGTGTCGAGCGGCATCGTCAGCGTGACGAACCGCACCTTCGAAGGCCGCTGCCACTTCCAGATCACGACGCCGATCAATCCCGGCAACTCGGGCGGGCCGTTGTTCAACCTGCGCGGCGAAGTGGTCGGGGTGAACAGCGCCGGCTACCGCGGCTTCCAGGGCCTCAACTTCGCGATTCCGGCGAAGTACGTGATCGACTTCCTCAACAACCGCGACGCCTTCGCCCTCGACACCACGCGCAGCGAGAACGGCGTGCACTACCTGCCGGCGCCGCGTCGGCCGCAGCCCGCGAAGTAGGGGAGCTTGACAGCGCGTTCGCCGGCTGTGCGAATGGCCGCGCATGCCGGCCGCCCTCGTCGTTGCTCTGTTCCTGCTGGCGCCGCAAGCGCCGCCCGAAGCCGCGCCGGATCCGGTCGCGGCCGCGCGCGCTGCGGTCGCTTCGGCCGAAGCCGCGCACGGCGCCGACAGCGTCGAAGCCGCGGAAGCCCTGGTGAAGTTGTTCAACCTGTTGCGGGCGCGGGGCGACTCGACCGGGACGCTGCCGATCGCTGAACGGGTGTTGGCGATCCGCGAGGCGAAGCTGCCGCCTGGCCACCAGCGCACCGCGGTCGCGTTGTCCAACCTCGCCGCGGTGCGCATGGAACAGCACGAGCCGAACCTGGCCCTGCCCTTGCTCGAACGGGCGCGCGCGATGCTCGAGAAGGCGCCGCCGAGCCGGGCCATGGTCGGGGTGCTGGCCAACCTCGGCATCTGCCAGAACCTGCTCGGCGAGATCCAGCGCGCCGCGGACCTGATGCGGCAAGCGGTCGACTACGGCCGCCAGCACACGCCCGACCATCCGTTGTTCGCGCAGGCGCTGCAGAACCTGGCCGCGCTCGAGTTCCGGCTCGGTGGCGTCGAACGCGCCCGTGGGCTGGTGCAGGAGACCCTGGCGGTCCTGGCGAAGACCGAGCCGGACGGGCCGCGCCTGGCGCATGCGACCTACGGTCTCGGCATGGTGCTGCTGAGCTCGGGTCGGCTCGACGACGCCGAGCCGTTGCTGCGGCGTGGCCTCGAACTGCGGCGGAAGCACCTCGGCGCGGACCACAAGGGGGTCGGCGACGCCGAGCAATCGCTCGCCGTTCTCCTCAGGAACCGTGGGGACCTGACGGCCGCGCGCGCACACGCCGAGCGCGCCGTCGACGCGGTACGGGGGGCGTTGCTGCCGTGGGAGCAGGCGAGCCGGCGCATGGCGCTCGCCCGGATCCTGTCGGCACAGCAGGAACACGGAGCGGCCGCCGACATGGCGGACGCGGCGTTGCAGGCGGCGCGCGCAGCGGGCGCCGGCGATACGCAATTGCACCACATGCTCGCGACGCATGGCCAGGTGCTGGCGGCGGCCGGACGGGTCGACGCGGCCGAGGCATCCTTGCGGGCCGTGCTCGCGGTGGCGGCGCGGCTTGGCACCACCGCCGACGAGGCGTCGTGGGAAGCCCGATCCCTGCTGGCGCGTTGCCGGCACGAGGCCGGCGACGACCGGGTGGCGATCGCGTTCCTGGCCGAGAACCTGGAAGTGGCCGACACGTTTCTCGACCGCACGCTGCCGGCATTGTCCGATCGCGATCGGCTCGCGACGTTGGCCCACCTGCGCGCGGACTTCGAACGGTTGCTCGACTGGACCCACGCGAGACCGGACCTCGCAGCGACCGAAGCGGTGTATGCGCAGGTGCTCGGCTGGAAGGGCAAGGTCGCGCGTGGTCTTTTGGACCTGCAGGCCGTGGTTCGCGACGACGCCGAAGGCACGGCCCGGCTGCGGCGGCTGCAGGAGATCGCCGGCGAGGTCGCGATGGGCCGCGCCGATGCGGGCATGCTGGCCGAACAGGATCGGCTGCGCGCACTGGTCGCGCAGGTGATGCCAGCGCGGGTGCCGCCGAGCGTCGGCGCCTTGCGCGCGGCCCTGGCGCCCGACGAGGTGCTGGTCGACGTGGTGCGCGGCCGGCGTGGCACGCAGGCGACGTTCGACGCGTTCGTGGTCACGCGCGATCGCGTGGTCCGCGTCGACCTCGGGGCGGCGGAGCCGATCGAGCGCGCGATCGCGTCGCACCTGCAGCTGGTCGCGCGCGCCGATCGACCCGGGGCCGGCAAGCTGCTCGAGCCCGTGGGCCGCGCCGCGCGCGCGCTGGTGTGGGAGCCGCTGCGGGCGGCGATCGGCGCGCGCACCAAGGTGCGCGTGTCGCCCGACCACGTGCTGGCGATGCTGCCGTTCGAGACTTTGCCCGGCGAACGCGCCGGCACGTTCCTGGTCGAGGACGTGGCGCTCTCGTACCTGCAGGACGCCGCGGACTTCCTGCGGCCCGCGCGCGCGCCGGCTGCCGCAGGCGCGGCGGTGGTCGCCTTCGGCGAGATCGCCTATGGCGGGCCGGATGCGCGTGCCGTGGCGATGCGCGGCGTGCCGCGCCCGTTCGCGCCGTTGCCGGCGACGGCGCGCGAACTCACCGCGGTGTGCACTTCGGCCGGTGCGTTCCCGACGGTGTGCGTGCGCGGCGCCGAAGCGACCGAGGCGCGATTACGTGCCTTGTGTGTCGGGGCCAGGGTGGTGCACCTCGCGACCCACGGCTTCTGCGGACTCGACGACGGCCCCGGGGCGCTACAGGCGGGAATCGCGCTCGCGTTCGCCAACGACGCGCCGACGCAGGACGACGGCATCCTCACCGCGGCCGAGGCATCGCTGCTCGACCTGCGCGCGTGCGACCTCGTGGTGTTGTCGGCGTGCCAGACGGGGCTCGGGCAACCGTTCGCCGGCGAGAGCCTGCTGGGTCTGCGGCGGGCCTTGCGCATCGCCGGGGCAGGCGCGACGGTCGCGTCGCTGTGGCGCGTCGACGACGAAGCGACCAGCGCGCTGATGGCCGACTTCTACCGCGAACTGTTCGCGGCGCCGGGAGCGCCCGCGTCGGCGCTGCGCACGGCGCAGCTGCGGGCGATCGCGCGCGCGCGCGCGGCCGGTGGCGAAGGGCTGCCGGCGCTGTGGGGCGGCTTCGTCTGCGACGGCGATCGCCAAAGTCGCTAGCTTCGGGCCACCGCGCCCGCTGGCACACTGCCGGCGTAGAGTCTGGAGGACCTGCCATGAGTCGAGAGGTTGGTGCGCACGTTCGCCCCGACGGCGTACACGCGGAGGACGTGCTCCGTCAGATCTTCGACGCCTCGCCGTCGGCGATGATCCTGGTCGGTGGCGACGGAGTGATCCGGCGGGCCAATGTGCAGGCGGGACGGTTGTTCGGCTACGAAGACGGCTCCCTGGTCGGTCGCTCCGTCGAGTCCCTGGTGCCGGAGCGTTTCCGGCCAGGCCACGCCAACCAGCGGGCGATGTACTTCCGGGATCCGATCGTGCGGGCCATGGGTGAGGGCCGCGACCTGTTCGGCCTGCGCCGCGACGGCTCCGAGGTCCCGATCGAGATCGGCCTCAACCCGATCCGCACTGCCGCGGGGCTCGAGGTGCTCGCTGCGATCATCGACATCACGCCGCGCAAACGCAGCGAGGACATGCTGCGGGCGTCGCTGCGGGAGAAGGAAGCCCTGCTGCGCGAGATCCACCACCGGGTCAAGAACAACATGCAGGTGGTGTCGAGCCTGTTGAACCTGCAGACCGACAACGTCGCCGACGAGCGCTACCGCGGACTGTTCGAGGAGTGCCAGACGCGGGTCCGCACGATGGCGTTGATCCACGAGAAGCTGTACTCGAGCGGCAATCTGGCCTCGTTGGACGCGGTCGACTACACGCGCGAACTGCTGCAGATGCTGACGCGTTCGTACCAGCCGGTGCGCACCGATGTGCGGTTGCTGCTGGAGGCCGAGCCGGTCACGCTCGATCTGCACGTGGCGATTCCGTTCGGGTTGATCCTGCACGAGCTGGTCACCAACGTGATGAAGCACGCCTTTCTCGGACGCAGCGGCGGCACCTTGAAGGTCGAACTGCGCGCCCTGCCGGACGACCGCCTGCGGCTGGTCGTCGCCGACGACGGGCCAGGGCTACCGGCCGACTTCGACACGGCGACGGCGCGCAGTCTCGGCTTCCGCATGGTGCGCGGTTTCGTGCGCCAGCTCGACGGGGAACTCACCGTGTCGCGCGGGCCGGGCGCCCGCTTCGCCGTCGAGTGCGGCCGCGGTGCGGCGCGCGCTTCGACCTCCACCGAACCACACCAGACACCACCGGAGTGACCATGCCGAACGGCCGCATCATGATCGTCGAGGACGAGAGCCTCGTCGCCGAGGACCTCGAGGTCTGCCTGTCGCGCTCGGGCTACGAAATCGTCGGCGTCGCCGACACCTTCGAGTCGGCGCGGGCCCTGGCCGAACGCACGCGGCCCGACCTGGCACTGCTCGACATCCGGTTGAAGGGCGCGCGCGACGGCATCGATCTCGCCGCCGAGCTTCGCCGCCGCGACATCGGCTTCGTCTACCTGACTTCGCACAGTGACGAGGGGACCCTGGCCCGGGCCGAGGTCACCGAGCCGCTCGGCTACGTGCTGAAGCCGTTCGGGTTGCGCGAGATCTCCCCGGTGTTGAAGACGGCCCTCTACCGGCATGCCGCGGAGGTCCGCCAGCGCAACCTCGAGCACTGGCTGGCGACGACCCTGCGCAGCATCGGCGACGGCGTGATCGTCACCGACCTCGAGCGTCGCGTCACCTACATGAATCCGGTCGCCGAAGCGCTCACGCGCAGGTCGTTGCGCCAGGCGTCCGGTGTCGGCCTGGCTGAGGTGCTCGCGGTGACGACGGCGGCAACGGGCAAGGCCGTGCCGTGCGTCGCCGAACGGGCGTTGGCGCTGCGCAGCGTGGTCACGTTCGACGGCGAAGTCGTGTTGCGGCGGGCCGACGGAACGGACGTTCCGGTCGAGGACTCCGCGGCGCCGATCGTCGATGCCGACGGCAAGGTGAGCGGCGTCGTGATCGTCTTCCGC
>JAEUHV010000224.1 GCA_016794485.1 Planctomycetota bacterium | reverse complement strand
GCTGAAGGAAGAGGCGATCAGCCTGTTCAACCTCGGCTACCTCGACCTGAAGGGCCGCGCGATCGCCGAGAACCTGTTCTGGTGCATCTGCGACAAGATCCGGCTGATCGTCAACACGCTCGACTACGTGCCCGACGAGCTGCAGGGGCTCGAGCGCGCGCTGGCCGACACCTACTACTGCAACTTCTCGGTGTTCCAGAGCGCACCCGACCACTGGGCGGTCAAGCAGCTGTTCCCGACGATGCCGATCCACCGGCTGAACGAGCGGCCGACGCGGCGCGCGATCCTCGCCGACCTGACCTGCGACAGCGACGGCAAGGTCGACAAGTTCATCGACCTGCGCGACGTCAAGAACGTGCTCGAAGTGCACCCGGTGACGCCGGGCAAGCCGTACTACATGGCCATGTTCCTGGTCGGCGCCTACCAGGAGATCCTGGGCGATCTGCACAACCTGTTCGGCGACACCAATGCGATCCACATCTCGATGGACGAGCTGCACGGCTACCGCATCGAGCGCGTGATCGAAGGCGACTCGATCACCGAAGTGCTCAGCTACGTGCAATACGACAAGCAGGACCTGATGCGGCGCATGCGGCAGCGGCTCGAGCAGGCGGTGCGCGCCGGCAAGGTCAACATGCGCGAGTCGGCGCTGCTGATGCGCCGCTACGAGGAAGGGCTCGCTTCGTACACGTACCTGGCCGACGACGATTCGGTGTTCGGCGCCGACACGTTCGCGCCGACCGCGACGCAGGCGCCGTTCACGTTGCCGGTTCCGGCGAACGAGGCGGCGCCGGCACCCGTGCAGGATTCGCCCGTGCCGCCCGTCTGACGGGCGCGTCCGCATTTCATTTTCATTGTGGCGGCCGTCCGGCCGCCCTCGCTCCTTCCGAACTGTGATCGCATGCATGCAGCCGTCTTCGTCGATTTCGAGAACCTCTTCCTGTCGCTCAAGAACCGCGAGGAACTGACCGGCCAGCGCATCCGCGACCTGTGCCTCGGCATCCTCGAGCACCTGAAGGCCCGGCTGCACGCCGACAAGGCGCCCATGGTGCTCGGCCGCAGCTACGCCGCGTTCGACACCTACCCGGGCATGGAGGTCGCGCACGACCTCGCGCTGATGGGCTTCGATCCGCAGTACGTGCTGACCGGGCACGCCGGCAAGAACTCGGCCGACGTGCAGCTCGCCTGCGACGTCTGCCGCGTGCTCTACCGTCGTCCGGACATCGACGCGATCGTGATCGTCAGCGGCGACCGCGACTTCATCCCGATCGCGCGCCAGGTGCTCGAGGAGAACCGTGAGTTGCGCGTCGTGGCGATTCCCGACAGCACCAGCGGCGACCTGCGCATGCGGGTCGGTGGCGAGCGCTTCTGGAACGCACTCGAACTGATCGGCGGCACGAGCGAGGCCCGCGCCGGCGGCAAGCCGACCCCGGCGATTGCGGCTCCGGTGGCCGCGGGTCCTGTCGCCACGAACGGCGCGAACGGCGCGAATGCCGCGAATGCCGCGGCGGCGGTTGCCGGCGCCCAGGCCGAAATCGAAGCGCCGCAGGCTGCTGCCGGTTCCGGCAACGGCAACGGTGGGCGGCACCGAGCCGCCATCGTCGGCCACATTCCCGTCACCTGGCGCACCGCCGACGAGCTGCCGCAGGACGTCGAGGTCAACGACCGGTTGCAGCAGTGCATCGACCTGATCCTGCGGTCGCAGGTGCGGCACGGCAGCGCCGAAGTGTGGCTGAGTCCGTTCCTGAAGGGGCCGATGAGCCAGCACTTCAGCGGCCTCGTGCATCCCGAACGGCGCGCGTTGGTGAACGAGCTGCGCCACCGAGGCGTGATCCGCATCGAGGAACGCGCCAACCAGTACGCCGACCATCCGTATTCGGTGATCGTGCTCGACGACGGCCACCCGATGGTCGCCGCCGCGCACGAACGCGCCAAGCGGCGCGAGGAATCGAAGTGAGCGCCAGGCCGCACTCCAGGACCCCATGAACGCAATCCTCCGTCGCCTCCTCCTCGCGGTCCCCGTCGGGCTGCCGTTGTCCGGCCAGTCGTTCACCGACTTCACCGAGGCGCGCAATCCGCCGACTCCGTTCGCGTCGCTGTTCCAGCTCGAGCTCGGCGCCATCGGCACGAAGGCCGACGACAAGGACCTGGCGCGCGGCCTCGACGACGAGATCAGCTGGGACGCGAAGGTCTGGTACCGCGACGACCGGTTCATGGCGCGGCGCGGCACGCTCGAAGCGTATGCCGGCCGCGACGGCCTATTCGGCTCGTTCGCCGACGGCAAGCTGATCGGCGACGAGACCCAGACGCGGTTCGAGGTTCGAGCCCGCCCGTGGCAGTTCTATCGCGACGGCTACTGGGACGACGGCGACCTCGTGCCGAACGGCTTCTACGACGGCGAGGACTACGAAGGCTACGTCGGCTTCGGCCGCGAGGCGCAGCAGGGTCTGTACATCGAGCTCGGCCCGTACTACAGGAAGCACGACTTCTCGCGGTCGGACCTGACGCCAGCCACGTTCCGCATCCCCGACGACTTTTCCGCCTACGGCGGTCGCCTCTACCTCGAGCAGTCGACCGTGCAGATGGATCGCCGTCGCGGCATGCCGCGCGAGGGCTACGTGTTCACGCTGTGCGGCGAACGCGAATGGAACGGCAGCCGCGGCGAGTTCGGCGCCGACGGCTTCGAAACCGAACTGCCGTCCGCGGTCTGGCGCGTGCGCGGACACCTCGACTGGTACATCCCGGCCAGCGACACGATGAACTGGGAGATCTTCGCCGCCGGTGGCTGGCACGACGAGAAGGACCGGCTGCAGAACACCGACGCCTCGCGCGTGCTCGGCAACCAGTGGGGCGACGCGCAGCTGCGGTTGCGCATGGACCTCGGCGGTTCGGTGACGATCACCCCGTACTTCCAGGCGCAGTACTCCCGGCTGCTCGACGAGACCGGGTTCCGTTCCGACAAGGAGTTCTTCTTCGGCGGCGGCGCCGAGGGCTACCTGCACTTCAGCGACGAACTGTCGCTGCACGCCTACTACTCGTTCGTCGACTCCGACAGCCGGCCGTCGGTGCGCATCGACGAAGACGTGCACGGCCAGCACATGTTCTTCCTCGGCATGGTGGTCCGGTTCGGCGCGTCGCGCCGCTGATCGGGCGCGGCATGGCAACGAGACTGGCCCGTGCGTCGACCGCGGTCCTCGCCGCGCTGGCGGGCGCGTGCGGCAACGGCCGGGCTGCGCCGGCGCCGCTCCTGGTGTTCGCCGCGGCTTCCCTGACCGCGCCGTTCGGCGAGATCGAGCGGGCCTTCGAGGAACGGCACCCGGACGTCGACGTGCAGTGCAACTTCGCCGGCTCGCCGCAGCTGGTGCTGCAGATCGAGGAAGGGGCTCGAGTCGACGTGTTCGCGTCGGCCGACGCAGCGAACATGGCCAAGGTCGTGGCCGACGGCAAGGCCGCTGGCGAGCCGCGCCGGTTCGCACGCAACCGCCTCGCCATCGTCGTCGAAGAAGGCAATCCGCTGGGCATCCGAGGACTCGCCGATCTGGCCCGCGACGATCGCAAGGTCGCCTTGTGTGGGCCGGAGGTGCCAGCCGGCCGCTACGCCCGGCAGGCCCTCGAGAAGGCGAAGCTGACCGTTGCGTCGAAGTCGGACGAGCCCAGCGTGAAGGCCTTGGTGGCGAAGGTGCAGCTGGGCGAACTCGACGCCGGTGTCGTCTACGTCACCGATTGCAGGACCAAGGGGGTGGTGGCCGTCGCGATCGCCGACGAGTACCAGGTGGTGGCCGACTATCCGATCGTCGCCTGCACGGCTTCTGCCAACCGTGCCGGCGCCGGGGCGTTCGTCGACTTCGTGTTGTCGCCGGACGGGCAGCGGCTGCTCGCCGGTTTCGGGTTCACGGCCCCGTGAGTCCGGGCGCGCGCAACCCGATCGCGTGGCTCGTCGGCTTGCCGGCCGCCGCCGCCGTGGCGCTGTTCGCGCTGCCGCTGCTCGGCATCGTGCTGCGGGCGCCTTGGGACCAGCTGTTCGGGCAGTTGGCGTCACCCGCCGTGCACGACGCGATGCGCTTGTCGCTGCTGAGTTCGGGCGGGGCCCTGGCCCTGGCGGTGGTGCTCGGACTGCCGCTCGCCGTCTGGCTCGCCAGCGGCGACTCCGTGCTGCGCAGTGCTGCGCGCCTCGTCGTGATGTTGCCGATCGTGCTGCCGCCGGTGGTCGGCGGCATCGCGCTGCTGCTGGCCTACGGCCGCGCCGGCGTCGTCGGCGGCTGGCTCGACCGCGCCTTCGGCGTCACGTTGCCGTTCTCGACCGCGGGTGCGGCCCTCGCCGCGGCCTACATGGGCATGCCGTTCTTCGTGCTCGCGGTCGAAGCGGGCCTGCGCGCGTTCGATCGCCGGCACCTCGCCGCTGCCGCGACGCTCGGGGCCGGGCCGGTGCGGCGCTTCGTCACCGTCACGCTGCCGATGATCCGGCCGTCGTTGCAGGCGGGAGTCTTGTTGTGCTGGGCGCGTGCGCTCGGCGAGTTCTGCGCGACGCAGACGTTCGCCGGCAACCTCTCGGGCACCACGCGCACGATGCCGCTCGCCTGCGGCGTGGCGATGGAGACCGACCCGGATCTGGCGATCGTGTTGAGCCTGATCCTGTCCGCGGTGTCGCTGGCGGTGCTGTTCGTGTTGCGCCGCCGCTGGCTGGGGGCGCGATGAGCCTGCGACTCGACGTGCACCTGCGCCGCGGAGCGCTGCAGCTCGACGTCGAACTCGTCGTCGGCGCGCGCGAGACCGTCGCGGTGGTCGGTCCGAACGGCGCCGGCAAGTCGACCCTGCTCGCCGCGATCGCGGGCCTCGTGCCGCTCGAACACGGCGCGATCGTCCTCGGCGACGAGGTGCTCGACGGCGGCCCCGGCGGCCCGTTCGTGCCGACGGAACGGCGCGGCTGTGGCGTGATGTTCCAGGACCTGCTGCTGTTCCCGCACCTGTCGGCCACGGACAACGTCGCCTACGGCCTGCGCGCCGCCGGCATGCCGCGTGCCCAGGCCCGCACCGCGGCAATGGCGTGGCTCGAGCGGGTCGGCGTCGCCGCGCACGCGGCCGTGGTGCCGTCGGCGTTGTCCGGTGGCCAGGCCCAGCGGGTGGCGCTGGCGCGCGCACTGGCCGCCGGGCCACGCCTGTTGCTGCTCGACGAACCGCTGTCGGCGATCGACGCATCGGCGCGGCTCGTGCTGCGCCGCGACCTGCGCGCCCATCTCGACGCGTTCGCCGGTCCGCGCTTGCTGGTGACCCACGACGCCGTCGAGGCGTTCGCCTTGGCCGATCGCGTCGCCGTGCTCGAAGGTGGCCGCATCGTGCAGTCCGGGGCCGTGGCCGAGATCTGCAGCCGGCCCCGCTCGCGCTACGTCGCCGACCTCGTCGGGCTCAACTTCCTGCGCGGCACGTGCCGCGGCGGCCGCCTCTGCGTCGACGGCGGCGGCGAACTGGTCGTGTCGCAGGCACCGGAAGGCGCGGTGCTGGCGACCGTGCATCCGCGCGCGATCGCGTTGTACCGGTCGCGGCCCGACGGCACGCCGCGCAACGTGTGGCCGGCCCCGATCGAGGCGCTGGAAGCCGCGGGCGACCGGGTGCGCGTTCGGCTCGGCGGTGCGCCGACGCTGGTCGCGGAGGTCACGCCGCTGGCGGTCGCCGAACTGCGGCTCGGCGTCGGCGGCACGGTTTGGGTGGCACTGAAGGCGACCGAGATCGAAGTGTTCCCGGCCTGAGCTCAGCGGCCGCGCAGGTCCGGCGTCCACGTCTGGAACAACGTCTCGACGCGGTTCTGGCCGTCGTCCTGCGTGCACAGCCGGCGGAACGGCGCGCGCAGGCCGGCGGCGAGGCGATAGTCGGACCAGTCTTCGTGCAGGTGCAGCGCGGTGCCGTCCGGCAGCGTCTCCCAGGTCTCGACCACGCGCACCAGGTGCGACTGCGTGTCGAGATGCACGCGCAGCCGTTCGAACCGTTCGCACTTCGCCTCGAGCACCATCACCGTGCGGTCGCCGGAGTCCCGTTGCGCGACGGGGCGGAACAGGATCTCGCCGCGCGCCGCCGCCGCCAGCAACGCCAGCGGATGGCGGTGCTGCTCGCGCCGCAGCCAGCCCGCTTCGGCGGCGTCGAGCGAACGCGTGGTCGTGCCGACCTTCTCCGACCACTTGTCGCCCGCCAGCGTGGTCTCGATCGTCTCGCCGACCAGCGTGCGCTGCCGCACCAGCGAGCCGTCGTTCTGCCACATCGTCGTTTCGGTCATGTCCGGCGCCTGCTCGTGCACGAGGCGCGCCGTGTGGCGGAAACCGCTCAGCCGCTGCACCAGTTCTTTGCTGCCCACCGCCGCGATCGCCTGGTCGATCCAGGGCGTGGGCGCGGGAGCCGGGTGTTGGGGCGTTCCGGTGTCGGCGACGGGATTCGCCGCTGGCTCGTGCCCCTGCGGCAGCACGTCGTAGGTCCTGGCCTCGGCCGGGAGGTCCGGGACGTCGCCGCCGACCACCACCATCGCGAACGGCAGTGCCAGGAAGTTGCGCGCCGGGACCGTCATGTCCAGTTTCGGCATCGTCCGGATCGCCGCCACCTTGGCGTCGAACGCGGCGAGGTCGGTGCCCAGCAACGCCAGCTGCGCGGCGCTACGCAGCCGCGCGGCGTCGTCGACCAGCCCGAGGCGCGCCGTCAGCGGCACGCGGGCGAGGGCGAGGTCCAGTTCGGAGTCGGTCGGCGGTACCGCCAGCAGCGACGCGCGCGCGTTCTGCACGAGGCGCCAGATCGGCACGACGTCCGTCGGGGCCATCATCGCCTCGAGCACCAGCGCGGTCGCGTCGGGTGTCTGCACCACGCTCGGCTGCCAGACGACGCCCACGAGGGGCGTGTCCTGCTGCATGCGTTCGAGCCGCCCGCCGCTGCCGTCGAGGGTGAGGCAGGCGTGCATGGTCAGCATCTCGGCTGCGTCCGGCGTCGACAACGGCGGCAGGTACTGCACCAGCAGCACCCGTCGCGCCGGCCCCGCGGCCGCGGTCGGATCGCGCGCGACGTACAGTCCCGGTTCGAAGCGGCGGTCGAGCAAGCCGGTCGGTCCGGGCACCGGCAGTTCGGGCGTCCACGCCGCGAGATCGACGGCGCCGCCCTTGCCGAGCGCCTTCGTCGCCGCTGCCGCATCGGCCGGCACTTCCGCGAACAGCACCGCGCGTTCGGGCCGGAACAGGCGGGCACGGAACTGCGCGACCTCGGCCGGATCGCGGTCGAGCAGCGCGTTCACGTAGGTGGCGCTGCCGGACTCGGCGAGCAGCAGCAGTTCGGCCATCGCCCGGCCCGGTTGCGCGCGGATCGCCGCGCTGCGCGCGGCGACCAGCTCGGCGCGCAGGCGCTCGACCTGGTTGCGCGAATCGGCGGTGCCGGCCAGCGCCCGCTTCAGCGCCGACAGCGCTTCCTGCCAGCGGGTGGCGGGCACGCGCAGGTCCAGCCACGCCGTCAGCGGCCCGACCCGCACCGCCAGCGTGCCGCCGAGCCGTTCCATCGTCTGTGCGAGCGACGGGCGGCCCTGGGCCGGGTCGGCGCCGTGCGCGAGCACGTAGGCGGCGAGTTCACACGCACCGGGCGCGACGAACGCCGTGCCGGCGAGGAAGCCGAACTGCAGCTGCGCATCGCGGCCGTTCGGGGACTTGGCCAGCACGACGGTGATGCCGTTGTCGAGCCGGGCGACGGTGCGCGCGGCGATGGGGGCTTGGCTCGACTTCACTTCCGGTTCGGGCAGCACGCGCGGCTGCAGCGGCGGCGTCGGCGGCTCTTCCCGGCGGGGCGAGCCGGCGCACGCGGCGACCAGTGCCGCGGCGGCGAGCAGGCCGAAGGGGTGACGAGGATTCATGGGCGACCTTCCACGACCACGGCGTGGCCGGCGAACACGCGGCCGAGCAGTTCCTGGATCTGTTTGCCGGTCACCGGTGGTGGGCCGTAGTTGCGCACCGGGCTGTTCGGCCAGGCCAAGGCGCGCACCGCGAGTTCGGTCGCGAGGCGGCGGGCGTCGGGGGTGCGCGCGCGCCACTGCAACTGCCGCTCGAGGTCGATCGCGCCGACGCGGGCTTCGTCCGGAACGGCGCTCGCGGCCGCGCGGGCCGCGCCCAGCACGAGGTCGTCGAGGCCCTTGGCCGGTGCGGGCGAGGTGATCGTGAGGAGGAACAGGCCGCGGCCGTCGACCGTGGCCGGCCACGGCACGTCGACCGCGACCGTGGCGTCGGCGTGGCCCGCCTTGGCGAGGGCCTTGCCGACGGCGCTGTCCTTGCCGCCGCCGAACACCGCCGCGGCGGTCGCGAGCACGTCGGGATCGCAGCCCGGCGGCAACAGCCAGCCCACGGCGATGCACGGCATCGGCAGGCCGGGAACGGTCGAACGCCGGTTGCCGTTCAGCGCGCGGAACGGTGGCCGACCATCCCTCGCGGGCGGCGGCAGTGCCGTCGCCGCGAACACCGCGCGCAGCGTGGCGCTCGCCGTCGTCACGTCGAAGTCGCCGTGCAACACGTGCACCGTGCGGCTCGGATGCTGGGTCGTGGCCCAGACCGCGAGGGCCTTCTCGTGCGTGATCGTGGTCGCGACCGGCGGTTCGAGCAGGCGCGCGGCCGGATGTTCGGGGCTCGTGAGGGCCAGCAGTTCGGCCCGCACCTGCCGCAGCGGGTCGGACATCGTCGCGGTCGCGCGGCGTTGGAAGCTGTCGAACCAGGCGAGGCCGATGCGCCGCAGCGCCTGCTGTTCGCGTCGTTCGAGGACGAGGCGGGCGACGTCGCCGAGAGCCGGGGCGATCGTGGTCAGCGTGGCCGTGCCGATCGGGCCGTGTTCGACGATCTCCGGCTGGAATGCCGGGGCCGCCGCCCAGCGCCGCGGGAACTGCATCACGTCGCCCAGCTGCTCGGTCAGCGTCGTCAATTCGCGCACGCGGATGGCCTTCTTGGCGTCGCGCGGATCGGACAGGAACCCGGCCCATTCGCGGTACAGGTCGGCGAGGGCGGTCCGTTCCCGCACCGGATCGACGCTGCTGGCCCAGGTTCCGAGGAACGACACCTGCAGGGTCGCGCGCGCGAGGCCGAGCGCATCGTCCGGGTCGTCGCCGCCGTCATGGAAACTCGCGATCGACCAGTGCACCTGCGGCACCGAGGGGTCGGGCAGCAGCACGAAGCGGCTGCCGTCGGGCGTCGTGAGCGCCACCGCCGGCTGGGCCGACGGTGTGGCCGATGCGGTCTGGCCCGGCAGTGCCCCGGCCATCAGAACCGCCAGCACCACCGCCGGCAGGCGGCGGTCACGCCGTCGTGGCACCATCGGCGTGGCTCTCACCGACGTCACTGCGTTGCTGCCGTCCCGACCTCGGGCTGCACACGCCGCGCTTGCTGGCGGCTGTGAACTCGACGATGTCCTTGCAGATGGGGTCGCGGAACAGGGCGCTGCTCCGCACGATCTCGAGGCGCTGGTGCAGGGTTCCGGCACGCCAGAACAGTAGACGGAAGACGCGCTTGATCAGAGCCTTCTGTTCCGCCGAGTAGCCGTTGCGATGCAGGCCGACGAGGTTGACCGCGACCAGCTTGGCGCGGTCGCCCTGCACGATCGCGAACGGCGGCGCGTCGTGCGACACCATCGCGCCGGCCCCGACCATCGCCAGCCGGCCGACCCGCGCGAACTGGTGGATGCCGACCATCGCGCCCAGGATGGCGCGGTCGCCGATCACCGTGTGGCCGGCGGCCATCGCGCCATTGGTGAACACCACGTGGTTGCCGACCGTCGCATCGTGCCCGATGTGGGCGCCGACCAGGATCATGTTGTGGTCGCCGACGGTGGTGGTGCCGCCGCCGAACGGCGTGCCGCCGTGGATCGTCACGCTTTCGCGGATGCGGTTGCCGTTGCCGATGCGCAACTTGCCGCCCGGATCCCCGGCCTTCAGCTTCTTGTCCTGCGGGTTGCAGCCGATCGCCGCGAACGGGAACACCTCGCAGTCGTCGCCGAGCCAGGTGTCGCCGTCGACGACGACGTGGCTGTAGAGGCGGGTGCGCGCTCCGAGTCGGACCTGGGGACCGACCGTGCAATAGGGTCCGACCTCGACGTCGTCGCCGAGTTGCGCCGTACTGGCGACGATCGCGGTGGGGTGGATGCCCATCGAGGGAAGGTGGCGCGGTGCGGGTAGGAGGGCGCGTATCTCTACCCGAGCCCGGACCATCGCGCTACCCTTCGCCACCCCGGGTGCCCCCCGGCCGGCCCCGCGGCCGACGGCACGGTTCGTTGCCGCCGGCGGTTCGCGTCGTCGCCTGGAAACGTCCCTCCGTCGCCTTTTTCATGACCGCCTCGTCGTCGCATCGTCCGCATCCGTGTGGCCGCCGGCCACTCTCGCCCTCCGGCCTCGGAGGCGGCCTGTGAAGTCGGTGCGTGGCGAGTGCGTCGCGCCGGGCATCGCGGTGGGTCCGGTCAGCCTGCGCGGGTTCGACGCGCAGCTGACTTCGCGCCGCATCGCCGCCGACGAAGTCGAAGCCGAACTCAACCGGCTGCGCGAAGCGCTGCAGCACGGGCGCGCCCAGATCGAGGAGATCAAGCACAAGCAGGCGGACAAGCTCGGCGAGGCCGAACTGCGCATCTTCGACGCGCATCTCGCCTACCTCGGCGACGCGATGTTCGTCACCGAGATCGAAGGGCAGGTGATCAAGGACCGGCTGACCGTGCGCGAAGCGGTGCAGGCGGTGTTCACCAAGTACGACCGCATCTTCCAGCTGGTCGAGAGCGAATTGCTGCGCCGTCGCGCCAGCGACCTGCGCGACGTGGCCACGCGCCTGTTGCGCAACCTCGAGTCCGAGACGGTGGCGCTGCCGAAGCCGGTCGGGCCGTACGTGCTGGTCGCGCGCAAGCTGACGACCGCAGACATGTTCGACCTCGCCAACGACAAGGTCGAAGGCATCGTCGCCGAGGAAGGCGGCATGAGCTCGCACGCCGCGATCCTCGCCCGCAGCATGGGCATCCCGACCGTGACCGGCATCCGCGACCTGCCGCGCCTGTTGCACGAGGGCGACGTGGTGGTGCTCGACGCGACCGCCGGCGAACTGGTCACCGCTCCCGACGATCGCCGGCTCGCCGAGGCGACGCAGCAGGTGCAGCGCTGGAAGGCGAGCAAGACCACGGTGGCCGAGCCCGCGGCGGTCGCCGACCACGGCACGCGCGACGGCACGCCGGTGCGGTTGCTGGGTTCGTGCGGCAGTCCAGGCGAAGCCGAGCTGGTGCGCACGTTCGGCATGGCCGGCATCGGCGTCTACCGCACCGAGCTGCAGTTCCTCGCCGGGCCGGCGCGGCCGAGCGAAGACGAACTGGTCGCGACCTACCGCAAGGTGGTCGAAGCACAGGCCGGGCGGCCGATCGGCTTCCGCCTGCTCGACGTGATGGCGGCGGTGCGCGACGGCGACCAGCGCACCAAGGAACGCAATCCGACGATGGGCCTGCGCGGGGTGCGCGGTCTGCTCGCCGACCGCGACGTGCTGCGCATGCAGCTGCGGGCGATCCTGCGCGCCGCCGACGGGGCCGCGGGCATCGCGGTGCTGGTGCCGTTCGTGACCGGGTTGTCCGACCTGCAGCGGGTCAAGGCCGCGCTGCTCGAAGAACGTGTCGCGCTGAAGAAGTCGGGGCGCGCGGCGTCCACCGAACTCGCGATCGCTCCGGTCATCGAGGTGCCGGCGGCGGCGATGTCGCTGGCCGCGCTGCTGGTCGAGAGCGACTTCGCGGTCGTCGCCGTCGACGACCTGCAGGCCCACCTGCTCGCCGCCGACCGCGACAACGCGGCGGTGCGCGAATACCACGAGATGGTGCACCCGGCGGTGTTCGAGATGCTGGCGCGGCTCAGCAAGGACGCCGAACGGCGCGAGAAGCCGCTGGTGCTGTTCGGCGAGAGCGCGGCCGACCCGGTGCGGCTGCCGTTCTACCTCGGTGTGGGCTACCGCTCGTTCTCGATCGCGCCGGTGCGGTTGCGCGGCGTCACCAAGGTGCTGGCGCGCTACTCGGTCGAGGAATGCCGCAAGATCGCCGCGCGCATCCTCGAGGCGCCGCGCACGCTCGACGTGCAGAAGGTGCTGGTCAATCTCGAGACGGAGTGAGGCCGGGGCGCGGGTGCGCGACGTCGCGGCATCCCGTCAAGCCGGACGTTCCGACACGGACAAGAGGCCGTGGCGCCGCCAGCCGATCGTCAGCAGCCAGGTGTGCGCGTCGGTGACCGGGCGAACGACCGCCTCGAGGCCACGCACGACGATGGTCTCGCGGAAACCGTCGAACCACGGTGCGGACGTGTAGGTGTCGATCGCCTGGGGAACCGCGACGGCGCGGCCTTCGGCGGCGTGCTTCTTGCCGTTGCCGAGTACGTAGCGCAGCGCATTCCTGACCTCGCGGGGCGAGCGCAGGATGTGGTCGTGGTAACGGTCGGCGAACACCCGTCCGCGGCGCTGCCACAGGCGGTTGAGCGCGCGGGCGATG
>JAEUHV010000208.1 GCA_016794485.1 Planctomycetota bacterium | reverse complement strand
AACTTCTTCCGGCTCGACGACCGCTTCGAAACCGTGAACGGCGAACGGCGCGACCGCTTCGTCACCGGCGAGTTCGTCGTCGACGTGCCGTACGGCTGCCAGGTCGTCGTCACCAACCCGACGTCGACACCGCGCACGGCCGAAGTGCTGCTGCAGATCCCCGCCGGCGCGGTGCCGCTGCAATCGGGCTTCTGGACCAAGGGCAAGTCGGTGCAGCTCGGCCCGTACGCGACCGCGACCCTCGAGTACGCGTTCTACTTCCCCGGGGCCGGCAGCTTCGCGCACTACCCGGCGCACGCCGCCGAGAAGGGCAAGCTCGCCGCCGCGGCCGAAGCACGCACGCTCACCGTCGTCGACAAGCCGACCAAGGTCGACACGACGTCGTGGGAGCACGTGTCGCAGCAGGGCACGGCCGCCGAAGTGCTGGCGTTCCTCGACGGGCACAACGTGCACGGGCTCGACCTCGCCCGCATCGCCTGGCGCATGAAGGACCGCGAGTTCTTCGCGCAGTGCCTGCAGAAGCTGCGCGCGCGGCACGCGTTCGACGCGACGCTGTGGTCGTACGGCCTCCTGCACCGCGATCCCGCGGCGACGCGCGAGTTCGTGCAGCACCGCGCTGACTTCGTCGCGCAGTGCGGCATGAGCCTCGAATCGACGTTGCTCACGATCGAGCCGAAGGAACGGCGCCAGTACCAGCACCTCGAACTCGACCCGCTGGTGCACCCGCGCGCGCACCGCTTCGGCGGCCGGCGCGTGCTGACCAACCAGGACCTCGCGCAGCAGTATGCGCGCGTGCTGCAGCTGGTCGGCTACCACACGCCGCCCACCGCCGACGACTGGCTCGTGGTCGCGTACTACCTGTTCCTGCAGGACCGCATCGAGGACGGGCTCGCCGCGTTCGCGAAGGTCGACCGCGGCCGCGTTCAGGCGCAGCTGCAGTACGACTACCTGCAGGCTTGGAGCGCGTTCTTCACCGGCGAACTGCAGAAGGCGCGCACGGTCGCCGAGAGCCACAAGGACCACCCGGTCCTGCACTGGCAGGAGCGCTTCCGCGCCGTTCTGGCGCAGCTCGACGAAGCCGCGGGCACCGCCAAGCCGGCGACCGGCGGCGAACCGACAGCCGACCCGGCGGCGACCGCGCCGGCACTCGAACTCGCGATCGAGGGCCGCACGCTGGTCGTGCAACACAAGAACCTGAAGGACTGCGAGGTGCGCTACTACGAGCTCGACGTCGAGTTCGCGTTCTCGGCGCAGCCGTTCGCCAACGAGTCGGGCACCGCGGCCGCGTTCGTGATGCCCAACCTCACCGAGCAGAAGCAGCTCGGCACCGGGGCGTCGACGTCGCTGCCGCTGCCGGAACGCTTCGCGCAGAAGAACGTGCTGGTCGAAGTGCGCGCCGGCGGCCTGGTGCGCAGCAAGCAGTACTTCGCCAACGCGCTGGCGGTGCGCTTCCTCGAATCGTTCGGCCAGGTCGCGGTGACCGCGGCCGACACGCAGGCGCCGCTCGCCAAGGCCTACGTCAAGGTGTTCGCGCGCCTGCCGAACGGCCAGGTGCGCTTCCACAAGGACGGCTACACCGACCTGCGCGGCCGCTTCGACTACGCGTCGCTCAGCGACGACCCGAACGCTTCGGCGACCCGCTACTCGGTGCTGGTGCTCGACGAGCAGCGCGGTGCGGTGATCCGCGAAGTGGCGCCGCCGGCGAAGTGAGCCCAGGGCGGCCCACGCCCGACGTCGACCGAAGTCACTCCGCGGGCGGCGCGTCCTTCGGTTTGCGCGCGGCGAAGAAGTCCGCGAACGACTGCCCCGCGGCCGGCTTCGGCTTGCGCAAGGCAGCCAGGGCCTTGGCTGCAGCCGCGTTGGCACTCTCCCGCACCGCCGGAACGCTCGCCGCAGAGCCGGCCACGGAATCGGTCGCGCGCCCGACGGTGGGCCATTCGTGCCAGCCGGCGAAGCGCCGCGGCGCCCGGCCACCCGCCTGCACATGCCGCAGTTCGAGTCCACCCCCGACCGCGAGCACGACTTCGCGCGTGCTGCCGCGGCACAGCAGGATGGCGTCGTAGGCGACGCCGGCGAGGTCCCGGGCGATGCGTTCCTGGACCTCTTCGTCGGGCACCTCGAAACCGACGAGATCCGGACTCGCGTTCTGCTCGGCACTCCACGCGAGCCACGGACCACGGTCGTAGAGGCCGAACGTCGCCTTCGGCAGGCGGAACGGCGCAACTTCTCCACCCGCCGCGACGACGTGCGCAACGAACGACTCCGGCAGGCGAACGTCGTGGCACTCGACGTAGTGCGCCAGTCCTTCGGGCCAGACGTGGCGACCGTCGGTCAGGTCAGAGGTCCCCAGCGCCGTCTCGCCGCAGTCGAAGCGACAGAACGACGCCTCCGGATACCGCACCAGGACCTTGCCGGCGCGCAAGTAGCGCAACACGGCATCGCGCTCGGCGGGCCGCCAGCCACCGACCAGCGCCTGCGGCCGCGGCAACGTCCACGGCGCGAACGGCGAGAACCAGTGGCCCAGGACTTCGAGTCGTTGCATGGCAGGCGTCGGCGGCAAGCGGAGCGCCGACACGTTACCCGATGGGCCAGAGGCCAAGGGCGACCGCACGACGCGGTCCGCCGCGCGTGCTGGGGTGGGTCACTTCGTGATCGGCACCGAACGGCGGCGCGAACCCCAGAGCCGGTTGTCCGCCGGGTCCAGGATCCAGTCCTGGAAGTGCAGCGTCATCGCCGGCAGGTTCTCGGGCAACGGCAGCGTCCAGGCCGCCGAAGCCCCGATCGCGACCGGCAAGATCCCGAGGTGATCGGGCCCCGACAGCGGCACCAGCAGCGAGCAGTTCGTGCCGAGGATCGGGTCGACGACGGGCACGTCGACGGTCCCGGTGCCGACCAGCATCAGGTGCAGGCTGTTGGCCGGCGCCGAACTGGCCGTGATCTGCGACAGCTCGCCGCCGATCCACTGCTGGGCGTTGTTCGTCGTGGCCACCGGACCGTTCCACACCAGGTAGGCCGGCGAACAGTTCGGCGTGGACAGTGTTTGCGCGGGCGTCGTCGGATTGATCCATGTGCGTGCCCAGACTCCGCCCGAGGAACCCTGATGCCGCTGGAATCCGACCACCGCCACGTCGTCACGATCGCACGCGACCGTCGGCCATCCGGGGAACGTGGCCGACGACGAATCGACGAGTTCTGGGCCGTAGATCGGCACGCCGCGGTAGCCGACCCGCGTCGCGTAGATCGCCGGCGCCGTCGAGCTCGACCGCCACGCCAGGGTCCAGTGCGACTGCGTCGATCTGTGGAACGCGACGCCGCCGTTCTCCAGGATGCGCAGCGAGTTCTGGGACAGCGTCTGCTCCGGCAAGTTGGAGAGCGGATTCGCGGCGGGATCACCGTACTGCCAGTCGATCCGCTTGCAGCGAATGGCAGTGCCGCGCTCGTCGACAGGCGCAGCGACGCTGTCGTCACACACCGCGAAGGTGACCAGGTAGCGGCCATCACGGCCATCGACCCGAGGCCCCATGAAGTGCTCCCCTTGCGGGAAGATCTGCGACACACCGGTGGCCGGCCCGCTGTTGGACACGAGTCTGAAGGACAAGTGCCACGCCGGGTTGGACGTGTAGAACCACGTCTGGCAAGCGACCAGCCATGAGGACGTCGCGCCCCCCACCGCCGCGCGGCTGATCGCCGGCCGCTCGTAGTCGAAGACTCCAGAAGCGAGCACCGGGAATGGGACGCCGAAGCTGCCGAGCGCACTCGTCGTGTCGAAGAAGACGCCGTGCACCTCGCTGTCCGAAGTACCCGCGAACACGGCAGGCCCGGTTTCCCGCTGGAACGCGACCAGCGCCTGCGTTCCCGCTCCGCCGGCCTCGACGCCACCGACGCAGGGCCGCCAATCGTGCACGCCGGCAGCCTCGACCAACGCCACCGACACCGTCGTGGTCGGCGACGCTGCCCCACCGCTGAACATCGCGGCTCGCACCTGCATGATCTGCGTGCCGAGATTCAGGCTCTGGTAGCAAACGACCCACTTGTTGGTCGCCGCTACGAACGCGACGCGGCCGTGGTCGGCCGTGCTCGACGCCGACAGATCGGAAAAGCGCGTCACCGCGCCGCTGAAGTCGGCATTGCAGATGCGCGCATACACGTCCGCATCGGTCGCCGAGTAGTGCCGCGTCACGCAGTAGGCGCCGCTCAACGTGGGATTGAGATCTTCCGAGGCGCCGTCCATCTCGCCCAGGGCCACCATGTTCGTCAGGGTCATCGACAGCGCCGCCGACAGCAGCGGATCCACCACCAGCGGGAAGTCGGCCTGCTCGAGCGCGTCCGCCGACAGCCGCAGCGTGATCGAGTCGCCGGTCCAGGTCGTCGTCATCGCGAACGTGTCGCCGTCGGCGTCGATCGCGAGCGCCCGACCGTAGCGCACCAGCGCCGTGCCGGCTGCGTCGCGGAACACGAGGTCGCCGTGCAGTTCCACCACGGGCTCGGCCGACAGGTCGGTCCGCACCTGGCCGCTGATGCACAGGTCACCGCCGCGGCCAGGCCGCTGCGCCAGCACGAACGTCTGCTCGAGGCCGTCGCTGCGCACGTCGTAGGCTTCGACCACGGGGCCGAGCGTGTATTCGACCCGGTAGTCCGAGTGCGACAGGACGGGCACGACGCCAGTGCCCAGCAGTTCGCCATTGCCAACGCGAACCGAAGTGGTGCGCCAGGACCACGGCTGGTTGCGCGGGTAGTCGCGGCCAAGCAGCGGATAGAACGTCATGCCACCGTGGAAGCTGGCCTTGTACGCCGCACCCGCCGCCCAGGTGCCGTACGGGGCATCGCCAGGCTGGGCCGCGTTGCTGTGCACGGCAATGCGGGGATCCGCGTCGGCAACCGCCGCAGACATGGCTTCTTGAGCAGCCAACGAGCCGACGATCGCGACCGCGGGGAGAAGGAACAGGGGATGCAGGGTGCTCATGGCACCCAGGTCATCCGGGCGCTGCCGCCGGTGTGGCAGCGGAATGCGCCTGCCCGGCTCGCCCCCGGAGGCTCGCCCCAAAACGCCGCGCGGCCGATCTCTCGGCCGCGCGCGATCATTCAGGTCTCACGAACCGCCGTTGTCCGGCGGCGGGCCACTGCCCGCGCCATTGTTCGGCTTGCCCTGCTTCTTGCTCTTGCTGATGCGAGGCCGACCGGCCTTCGTGCCGCAGCCTTCTCATTCACTCGGCAGGGGCAGCCCCTGCAGGTCTTCGATCTCCATGCGCGCGAGCCGGATCGAAGCCTCGACGTCGCCTTGCAGCTGCTTCTGTTCGTCCGTCGACTTGGACTGCTCGGCGAGCAGACGGTAGTTCTGCCGCGCCGCCTCGATCTCGGGCTCCCACTGCTTGCGGTCCAGACCTTCGAGCCGCATCAGCCAGGTCGTGTAGAACTGCGAACGGGCCAGCGCGCGCCGCGCCTCGCGCAGCAGTTGCTCGTCCGTCGACTTCTCCCCCTGCATCTGCTCGACGAGCGCTTCGAGTTCTTCGCGCGCGTCCGGAAGACCACCCGATTGCATGCGCGCCTTCGCCAGTTCGAGCTGCAGGCGCTGCGTCGTGCTCTTCTGCACCGCGTCGGGGTTCTTGGGCAGCGTCTTCAGCGCTTCCTCGTACTTGGCGACCGCGTCCTTGAAGTAGCCGCCGTCGGCTGCTTCGTGCGCCGCGACCAGCACCGCATCGGTGCTGTCGAGAGCCAGGCGATCCTGGCCCGGGCCTTCGTGGTAGGCCCACGCGCCGATCGGCAACAGGAGCCAACTGACCAGCAGGATGTTCCGCATGGAATCTCCGTCGGGGGTAGTGCCGTTCCCGTGCTAGGCGCCCGGGGCTCGCGGCAGGCGCGGGAGTCTATCGGGCTTCGCCACCGGCTGGATCGAGCGGCGCAGGAAAGTTGCATCCACGACACAGGCCGCGGCCGCCCCGAGGCAGTACGCGAACACGTCCGCCCACTGGAACCCCTGGCCGAGCAGCAGCGCCCCGGCTCCGGTGGCGCGGATCGCCTGGAGCCATGGCCAGTCCAGGAGTTGCGTGGTTTCGACTGCGATCGCGAAGCCACCGGCCAGCACCCCCAACCGGGTCGTGCGCGCGCTCGGCCGGACGAGGGCGAACAGGAAGAACGCCGCCGTCGCATAGAGCGCGTCGCCGGTGTGTTCGGCCAGGAGGCCGGGCAGCGGGTAGCGCCGGGACAGCAGGGCCGCAACCACGATGCTGCAGAGCAGCCCGGCCACACCCGTGCGGGCCCGCCGCAGAATGGGTGCCCCGGCCCCGCCGTTCGCTGCCGCGAACGCGCGCGCCCGTTCGCGATCGGCGAACACGTAGCCGACGGATTCGGGCGTGGGGCGCACTGCGAACGCGAACGGCACCGTCGTGAGTGCCGACCAGAACGGCAACATCACCGCGAGGAACAGCCCGATGCGCAGCAGCACGTCTTCGTCGGTGAGGCGACCGAACACCGGGACCAGCCCCGTCGCTGCGATGGTCGCGGCGGCGAGCCCGAGGATCTCCGTCCAGGCGCGCAGCCGCTGACGCTGCACCCTGGCGAGTTCGCACGGAGCACACATCGGCGCATTGCAGCGGGCCCGTCGCACTCCGAAACACCAGGTGCCGTCGACCGCGACGGTGCGTTCGGTCGGCGCACCGCACGCGACGCAGGCACTGCCGAGTTCGGGCGCCTGCCCATGCGGCAGTTCGACGACGATCGCCGTCGCCATCACGGTTCCCGTTCGCTCGCCGCGGGGTTGGCCGCGCGGAAGCGCAGCGCGTAGTCGCTGGACGCGAACTCGTAGTCGACGTGGTCCTTGCCGACGGTGATGTCGAACACCGGCGGGTGCAGCATCTGCCAGAGAACGACCGGCAGGACGGCCACCAGGGTCAGCACCGCCCCGATCGCCTTCGTAGTGCGCCAGCCGAAGCCGAACGACTTCGCGAGCGGGAACAGGATCGGGATCGCCACAGCGACGGACGCCAACAGGATCACGGTCTGCCATCGCCGGCTCGAACGCAGCCGCGGCTGGCACGCGGCGCAGACCGGCACCGCCACCACGATCCGCTTGCCGAAGAACCACAGCCACGGCCAGAACAGCTCCGACCAGCGCACGCGCCGTCCCTTGATGGCCACCGTGTTGCCCGGCGCGGCGGCCCCGCACGCACAGCACGCATCGGGGAACACCGGCTCCACGTCGCGAGGCAACCGCACGTCGGTGGAGAACGGCATCGGCGTCGCCTCAGGCCGCCTCGGCGGGCGCCGCCGCGGCGGCCGGCACACCAGCGCGCCAGTTCGTGCCGAACAGGTGCAGCAACAGCGGCACCGCCGCCAACAGCGCACTGCCGACGGCGATCGCCAGCAGCGCGTATTCGCGCAGCGTCAACTGTTCGACCAACGGTTTGCGCGCGTCGGCCGCGGCGGCGGCGATCACGTCGCTCGGAACGTGCCGCTTGTTGCCGTTGTGGAACTCGCCGCCGAGCCGGATCGCGACCTGACGCAGCGTGCTCTCGTCCTGTTTGGACTGGTGGCCGGCGATGAACTTGCCGGCGAGGTGGTCGCCGACGCCGATCACCATCGTGCCGCCGATCGACGGCGGCAGCGTCGGCATGCCGGTCGCGGGCACCGTGTCGCCGTCGCTGACGATCACCATCAGCGCGCTGCCGACGCGCCACGGCTTGGCGATGCGCGCCGCCTCGGCGATGCCGTCGAACAGCTTCGTGCTGCCGGCCTTGAACGCGTAGCGCATGTCGACCTGCGTCAGCATGTGCCGCACGACCTCGAGGTCCTTGGTGTCCTCGACCACGGCCTTCGCACCGTTGTAGGTCGCGATCACCGTGACCTTGAACTTGCCGATCGGCACGCGCTCGAACAGCGAGTCGATCAGTTCCTTGGCGCGGTCGGCCCGCGCCTGGTCGCCGTTCGCGCCGGCGTCCTTCAGCAGCATGCTCGGCGACACGTCGTAGACGAGCACCAGATGCCGCCATTCCTCGTCGGGGATCTCGCCGGTCTGGTGGATCTTGGGCTCGACGTAGAACAACGTGACGAGGCCCCACGCGAGCAGGCCGGCCCCCGCACCGCGCAGGAACGGCGCCAGGCGCGCCAGCGCGGTCGGGCGCCGTCCCGGGCCGAACACGAGGTGCACGACCGCGGCGATGCGACGTGCATGCAGGAGTTCGGCGACCAGCACCAACAGCAGAACGAAGGCCGCGACGGCGAGGCTCACCATGGCGTGTACCTCCAGCCGAGCTGCACCAGGAGCCACAGGCCGAGCACCGCGAGGCCGGCGATCGCGAACGGCACGAACCAGTCGACCATCTCGGCGGTGCCCTGTTCGACCTTGGCCTTGGTCATCTGGTCGATGCGCTGGAAGCACTCTTCGAGGGCCTTCGTGTCGTCGGGATTGAACACTTCGCCGCCCGTGAGCCGCGCCATGTTGACGATCTCGCCGCGCGCGTCCTCTTCCTGGATGCTGACCGCGAACAGCGTGATGCCGTCGCGCTTCAGCTTCTTGGCGATCTCCAGGTCGGCGCCTGCCGACAGGTCGCTGCTCCAGCCGTCGGTGACCAGGATCATCATGCGGTCGCCTTCGGTGCGCGACGTCAGCAACTCGCGGCAACCGAGCACCGCCTTGCCGATCTCGGTGCCGCCGAAGCCCGGGATGTTGTTGGTCGGACTCATGAACGGCAGCGAGCAGCGGAACGCCGACGGGTCGCTCGTGAGCGGCACCCAGTGCAGGTAGTTGTTGCCGAAGAACGTCAGCCCGAACGAATCGCCCTTGCGGTAGTCGAGGAACTGGTTGATCGCCGCCATCGCCGCGTCGTAGCGGTTGCCCTTGCCGAACTTCGCCTCCATCGAGCCGGAGATGTCGACGACGAACTGGATGTTGGTCAGCGCGCGCTTCTGTTTGGGTGCCGCCAGCTCCTGCGGCAACGCCAGCAGCAGCACGGCGACCGCGAGCAGCAGGGCCGGCAACGACTCGCCGACGCCGAGCAGGCCGCGCACGATGCGGCCGCTGCCGCGCACGCCCCCGGCGTCGAACGGCAGCACGGTGCGGCGGCCGCGCCGTTGCCACACCCAGAACAGATGCAGCAGCGGCAGCGCCAACAGCAGCAACAGCCACGGACGCGCGAACATCAGGCCCCCTCCGGCGGCGGCACGATCGGCGCGAAGCTGGCCGCGGTCACGGCACGGTAGGGATCGAGCAGGGCCTGCACGTCGACGGCCGCCGGGGGCTTCGGCATGTGCAGCCACGCTTCGAGCTGGCGCAGCAGGGCACCCGCTTCGGCGTGCTCCTTGATCGCGACGATGGCGTCGCCCGCCTTGTGGCCGTGCAGGCCGAGCCGAGCCCGCCAGAACGCGACCAGCAGACGTTCGAGCTCGGCCTTCGCCGCGTCGTCGCCACCACCCGCGGCGATGCGTTCGACCAGCGGCCGCAGCCGGTCGGCCAGGGTCGGCTCGACCTTCGCCTCGGTGCGCCGGCGCCGGAAATCCCGGCCGACGAACAGGATCGCCAACAGGCCCAGGACCCACGCGGTGCCCACCGTCCACTGCAGCATCGAGTAGCCGCCGAGTCGTTCGCAGGCCACGGGATCGGGCTCGCTGGGTTCGGCAGCACCCTTCGCCAGCACGCTGGTGACGTCGACGACCAGCGGCGGCAGTTCGCCCAGCGGCGAGCCGTCCTTGCGCACGAGGTACTTGGCCAGGTCGTGCTGGCCCGGCTCCAGACCGCTCCACTCGAGGTCGTAACGCAGGTGCTCGCCGTGCGGCCAGGTCTGCAGCACCCGCAACACGACGGGAGTCTTCGCCGTCGACGGCGCGGGCTCGAGCTCGCTGCCCGGCAGCACCACCTGCTCGATCACGCCACGCATGCCGACGGTGGCGGCGCGGTCGTTGCGCGCCTGCGCCGGCAGCATCGCGACCGCGAACCACGAGAACACGACGATCCACGACAGTGCGGACTTCATCGCGCCCCCCGGTTCAGGCCTCGGGCCCGGAAGAACTGGCGCAACCGGTGCACGAACGGCTGGTCGGTGCGCACCAACAGGTGGTCGACGCCACCGCGACGCAGTTCGTTCTGCAGCGCGAGCGGGTCGACCAGGGACCGGCGGCCGCTGGCGACGAATGGACGGCCCGTCTCCGCTTCCTGCGCCCGCAGGAAGCCGGCACCCGCGAGCCGGACTTCGGCTGGGTCCTGGAACTGCACCACCGCGACTTCGTGCCGCTGCGCCAGCAGCGACAGCGTGTGCGCGGCGCCGGGTTCGTGCAGGTCGCTGCACACGATCACCAGCGAACGGCTGGTGAGCGTCGGCCGCAGTTCCTGCAGGCGACGGGTGATCTGGGTCGATTCGGTGAACGAGTGGCGCCGCAACCGCAGCAGCCACTGCAGCACCTGGTCCTTGGCCAGGCTCGGCTCGATCCGCACGTCGCGCGAGCCGCAGCCGATCACGCCGACGGGACTGGTGCGGTCGAGGCACGCGAGTGCCAGCCCACCGCCGACGTGCAGCGCCAGCTCGTACTTCGAACGCGCCAGCGAACTCACCACCATCGACGCCGACGTGTCGATCAGGATCCACGCCGCGATGCGCCGTGGCGCCTCGTATTCCTTGACGTGGTACTTCGCGGACCGCGCCGTGACGCGCCAGTCGATCGACTTCACCGAATCGCCGGCCTGGTAGAGCCGCGACTGCACGTAGTCGATGCCGGAGCCGAGGAACCGCGAACCGTCGAGCCCGTACACCAGGTCGTCGGCGAGGCGCCGCACCGCGACCACGAACTTGCGCGCGGCCAACGGCTCGACCGGCCCTAGCTGGCCGGGCAGGTCGCGTTCGGACGTCGTTCCGGACCTGGTCATTGGGCGACTTCGCCGAGGATCTCCTGCAGCACCTTCGGCGCGGTCCAGCCGTCGGCGACGGCTTCGTAGCTGAGCCGGATGCGGTGCAGGATCACGTCCTCCGCCAGCGCGAACAGGTCCTCCGGCAGCACGAAGTCGCGGCCGTGGATCAGGGCGCGGGCGCGCGACGCCTTGACCAGCGAGATGCCGGCGCGCGGGCTGCAGCCGAGTTCGAGCCGCGGGTGCTTGCGCGTGCGGTTGACGATCTCGATCACGTGCTCGAGGAACGCGTCGCTCACGTGCACCTGCTGCACGTCCTCCATCGCGCGCACCAGCTGGTCCGAACTGCCGGTGGTCTGTTCGCCGAGCACGTCGAACTCGGTCCGAGCGACCGCACCCTTGCCGTCGCGACGCACGCCGAGCAGCGTGTTGCGGCGCAGCACCTCCTTCTCCTGGTCCTTGGTCAGGTAGCCGAGCCGGTGCAGCAGCATGAAGCGGTCGAGCTGCGCCTCGGGCAGTTCGAACGTGCCGGCCTGCTCGACCGGGTTCTGCGTCGCGATCACCAGGAACGGGGCCGGCAGCGGATAGGTCTGGTTGCCGATCGTCACGCGCCGTTCCTGCATCGCCTCGAGCAGCGCGCTCTGCACCTTCGGCGCGGCGCGGTTGATCTCGTCGGCGAGCAGCAGGTTGGTGAAGATCGGGCCGCGATGGGTCCGGAACTCGTGCGTCTTCTGGTCGAGGATCTCGCTGCCGACGATGTCCGACGGCAACAGGTCGATCGTGAACTGGATGCGCGCGAAGGCGAGGTCGACCGTCTTCGACACGGCCGCGACCAGCAGCGTCTTGGCGAGCCCGGGCACGCCTTGCAGCAGCAGGTGGCCGGACGTGAGCAGCGCGATCAGCACGCGCTCGACGACGACGTCCTGGCCGACGACGACCTTGCCGACGCGACTGCGGATCTGTTCGAGGAACTGCCGCGTCTCGGGGAAACGCGTCACGGCGGAAGGTTGGGTGGCGGTCATCGGAAGGGGCGGGCGGACGGTGGAGGTGGACGGAGGAGTCGGGTCAGGCAACGCGCGCGGCCCAGCGCGTGGCCACGGCGACGAGGTCGAGCGACGGATCGGCGGTGCGGCCGAAGTGCACCTGCTCGATGCGGGCCTTGTCGGCGGCGAGCTGCTGGCGGGCGTCGGCGTCGAGCGACGCACGGCGCGCGACCTCGTCGAGCAGGGCCAGCACGGAGAACGGCGTCAGGTGCTGCGGCAACGGCAGGCCACGCGGCCCGGATTCGGTGGCGGTCTGCAGGCGCGAGCCGAACATCCAGCCGAAGAACACCGTGAAGCCGAGCCCGAGCACGATCCACAGCCAGGTCGGCGTGCCCGCTGCACCGAGCCCGCGCAGGGCGACCTCGGCACTGACGGTCTCCAGGTCGGCGTCGGCGTAACGCTGGTAGATCGCCTGGAACGCTGCGTCGCGCGGCTTGCCGAACACGAAGTGCTCCGGCCGCGCGGCCCCGTCGGCGGGCTTCAGCGCCAGGAGCCACACGCGCTCGCTCTCGATGCCGTCGTGCTCTTCGCTGAACTTGTTCACCGACGCACCCTGGTCGTCCTTCTTGTCGATCACCAGCCCCGTCAGCGGCAGGTCGAGGATCGTGTCGAGGTCGGGCACGAGACCGACCGCGCTGGCCTTGATCTCCAGCGTGATCTTGCCTTCGTCGGCCTTGCGTTCGTCGAGCAGCTGGGTGACGTGCAGGTTCGAGAACGGCCGCAGCGCCGGCTTCGCCGACGCGTCGAGCACGACCGGCGAACTGCTCACCGGCAGGATCGTGAACCCCGACGTGTCGAGGAAGTCGAAGTCGAGCTTGATCTCCGGGATGCGGTCGACCTGGGGTCCCCGCGCCTTCAGCAGCATCCAGGCGTACGGCGTGCGCCGCCAACCTGCGTCCTCGGTCGGCTTGCTGGTCATCGACTCGCCGTTGAACGTGATCGACAGCACCTCGAAGTGCTCGTTCAGGGCCGCGTTCACCGCCTCCTGGAACTTGTCGCGGTAGTTCTCGAGCGGCCGGCCGTAGTTGTAGGCGTACGGCTGGTTGTTCTGGTTGGTCGCGTACTTCTGGAAGCCGCCGCTCTCGCGCTCGATCTCCGCCGAGTGCACGATGTCGACGCGCACGCCGAACGGCTCGGTGCCCACCGCCGCCGAACCGTCGACCACGGCTTCGAGGCGCAGTTCGGCGATCAGGTCCTGGTAGTAGTCCCACACCTTCTTCGCCTCGATCGCCTGCGGGTGGTCGCCACAGACCGCGAACCCGGCCTCGAGATAGCGGAACTTGATCTGCGGCTTCACCGCCGACATGCGCGTGAACAGCTGGTTCGCGAACATCGTCTGGTGGCGTTCGCGCGCCCCCTTCGGCAGGGCTTCGATCGCCTGCTTGATCAGCGGCAGCTGGCTCCTGGCCAGCACGGTGTCCTCGTCGACGGCGCCGAGGTCGGAAGCGCCGAGGGCCGCGTAGAACCAGGTGTCGAACGGCCGCAGCGTCTCCTGGTCGAGGCGCAGGTCGCCGACCACCTTGGCGTAGTGCTTGGCGGCGTCGGCGAACACCGCGAACGCCGTCTTGCGCGCGTCGGCGAACTTGGCGTCGCGCTTCAACTCCTTGGCGAAGTTGTTCATGTCGTGCATCAGCGAGCCGACGACGACGAGCAGCGCCCAGTGGTCGCCACGTTTCTGCGTCGCGCGCTGGGCCACCGTGAGGGCCGTCTGGTAGCCCTTCATGACCTCTTCGAGCATTTCGCGCTGCGACCGCCGCGTCTTCTCCTCCTCCTGCACCGACGGCCGCCGCCAGATCGTCGCCAGGTTCGTGCGCATCTTGCCGAGCAGTTCGCCGAGCAGCACCGGATCGAGCTTGCCGACGTCGCCGAACACGCGCTCGATCGTGTCCAGCCGGTAGACCTCGGCCGGACTGTGCGCCGTCGTGAAGGCCTCGGCCAGCAACTGCTCGTCGACCCCGCCGATCGGCAGCTGGCGCAGACGCTCGACCCAGTTGCCGAGTTCCTGCAGGTTGCGGACCTGCTTGCTGCGCGTCAGCGGAATGCCGTTCGCGCGCCGTTCGAAGCCGTACATGAACATGTACGAGTTGGTGCGGCTGTTCGCGTTCGGGTTGTGGTTGCGCATCCACACGCGCAGGAACTCGTGCGCCAGGTCCTTGGCCTTGCGCGGGTTCTTGCCGCCGAGCCGCTCGATGAACGGGAACGCCTTCTCCGGCTCGTTGACCTTCAGGAACAACTGCGCCGACACGGTCAGGAAGTGCGGTTGCAGCGAGTCGTCGAGCAGCGCCGCCCACTCCGCCCCGGGCTGGGCTTCGACGAGGTCCGCCGGCTCGATGGCCTGCACCTGGCCGCCGCCGCCCATGCGCCGGTTGGACCAGAAGATGTTGCCGAACTCGTCGCGCTCCATCACCGGACCGAACGTGTCCGACTTCGAGTTCGTGTAGCTGTAGGAGGCCTCGACGACCCAGCCCGAGGCCAGCAGCGCGAGCGTGGGCTTCCATTGCCCGGCGAGCTGCGGCGCCTCCTTGAGCAGCGCCTCGACCGCGGTCTTCTGCAGGCGCAGGCCGCTGGCGCGGTAGGCCGGGTCGGCCGGCTTGTCGGCAAACCCCTTCGCCACCTGACCACCGATCGTGGCGATGATCTCCATGCCGCGCTCGGGGCGCTGGGTGAAGCTCTCGCCGAGCCAGGCGGGACCGAGGTTGTCGCTGACCTTCGGCGCCAGCTCGACCGCGCGCCGCAGCGCTTCGGCCTTCTCGAGGTCGCCGATCTCCCCCTTCGCGAGGGCCGCCTGCGTCACCTGCCACGCCGTACCGAGCCAGCTGGTCTTCTTCTCCTTCTGGTGCATCGCCAGCGCGTGCCGCGCCATCAGGTTCAAGGCTTCGCGGTCGTTGCCCTGCTCGGCCTCGGCCAGCGTCGGCAGGAACGGCCCCATCTCGACGTCCTGGCCGATCGCCGACAACAGCAACGCCGCCATGCGGCGATCGAGCCGCAGTTCGGCCGCGGGCTTCTGCACCTCGACCGCGAGCAGGCGCACGAACTCTTCCAGCACGCTGCCGGCCTCCATCGCCCGCTGCACGAACGGCGCCAGCACGGCGATCTGCTTCTTGTCGAAGCCCTCGGGTTTCGGCGCCAGCGCCGCCAGGGCGAACACGTCCTCGAACGCGAACCGGTTCTTCTCCTGCAGGTTCGGCGGGACCCGCTGGTCCTCGGGCCGCGGCGGGTGGTTCGGCAGCACGCGCAGGAAGTGCTCGTAGCAACCCTTCCGCTCCTTTTCCGGCATCGTCGCCAGGAACTCCGCGACCTTGTGCCAGCGACCCAGCGTGACGTCGCGCTGCAGCATCTCGCACTCGCGCTGCAGCTTCTTCTCGGCGAGCTGCTGTTCGACGGTGGCGGGGTTCGGTGCCGCACCCGCCGGCGCGGCCGGAGGCGTCTGGCCGAACTGCTCGACCAGCATGCGCTCGATCTCCTCGCGCGTCGGCTCCTTCGGCGCCTCGGTGGCAGCCGCCGCGGTCCCCGCTTTCTCCTTCGCAGCCTTCTCCTTCGCCTCCTTCTCCTTCTCCTCCGCCGGGTCGTACGGCTTCAGCTCCGGCGCCGACCACGCCGCGAGGATCGACGACGGCCGCCGATCGAACTGCAATGTCTTCCACTTCGCCACGCGCTGCGTCGACGCTGCGGCTGCCGCCGGATCCTGGCCGGCGGCGGCGGCGGCGGCGGCGGCAGCGATTGGATCCTGGGCCTCGGCGGACGGCGTCTCCCCGGCAACGACCTTCGCCGGCACGGAGGACGTCGCCCGCAAGGGCTGCAAGCGCAGCGGCGAGCCGGGCACCGGCGTTTGCGCGAACACGAAGGGCGCCGTTGCCGACAGGGTCGTGCAGGCGATGACGAGCAGCGAGCAGGCGGACCGGGAACGCATCGGGTTCTCCTCGAGGGGGCCGGAAGGTAACACGGCCGAAGCACACCGCGACAGGTTGCGCGCGATCCCCGGCGTCGCGTTTCCGTGGCAAATTCAGCCGTCGATCGACGGCAAGATCGGCGCCCGACCGACCAGGTCGACCGGGGTTTCGCAAGCGACCGCGATGCGCCGCAGGTAGTCCGACCGGGGAATCGTGAACGCCCCCAGGGTCTGCAGGTGCTCGGTCGCGAACTGCACGTCCAGGACCTGGATCCCGGCCGCGAACAGCGTGTGGACCAACGCCACCAGGGCCACCTTCGACATGTCGGTGGCGCGATGGAACATCGACTCGGCGGCGAACAGGCCGCCGATCTGCACGCCGTAGGTACCGCCGACCAGTTCGCCCGCCTGCCAGACTTCGAGGCTGTGCACGTGGCCGAGCCGGTGCAGCGCCGTGTAGGCCTCGACCATCTCCGGGATGATCCAGGTGCCCTGTTCGCGCTGACGGCCGCATTCGCGCATCACCCGCGGGAAGCAGCGATCCCACGTCAGTTCGAAGCCGCCGCGACGGATCCGCTTGCGCAGGCTCCGCGACACGTGCAGGTGCCCGGGATCGAGCAAAGCACGCGGGTCCGGACTCCACCACATGGGCACATAGCCTTCGGCGTACCACGGGAAGATGCCCGAACGGTAGGCCGCCAGCAGCGTCGCCGGCGCGAGATCGCCCCCGATGGCGCACAGCCCTTCGGCGTCGTAGAGCCCGGGATCCGGGAAGCGGACGGGGCCCGACGCCGGCAACACGACAGGAAGCCGCCGCCCCCGCATCAGCGGTCCTTCAGGCGCCGCAGCGTCGTGTTCTGGTCCTCGCGATTGCCGAGTTCGAGCAGTTCGATCTCGCCGTCGGACACCGGGCGGAAGTAGACGCGCAGGCCGAGCGACGCGCGCAGGCTCCAGGTGTCCTGGCCACCCAGCTGCTTCACCTCGAGTCCCGGATAGGCGTGGCCTTCGGTGCAGAACTGCAGGATCGCGGCGAACGCGCGCGCCACCGACTTGCGGTCCTTGCCCTCGAGCGACTTGTAGAACGACGGCAGGAAGCGCGGCAGGCGGAAGCGGCGGTCTTCGGGCTCGAGCACCGGTTCGGGCTGCGGCTTCCGGCGCCGCTTGCCCTTGGGCAGCAGGGCGTCGAGTTCGGCGATG
>JAEUHV010000202.1 GCA_016794485.1 Planctomycetota bacterium | reverse complement strand
CGGCTGCGTCGAGGCCGAGACGCCCGTGACCGGGGACACCACGCTCGACCTGCAACTGGGGCGAGGCGGTGCCTGCTTCGTCCAGGTCGGCGGCCTGCCGGCCGACGCGCTGGGCGGGGCGGTGCGCGTGTTCGGGCCCGACCTCGCCGCCGTGGTGAACGACGGCCTCGTGCCGCTGCGCGACGACGCGACGGCGCAGATCCTGGTGCGCGACGACTGCCTGGTCCAAGCCCGCGTGCCCGGCCAGCACATCGAGCCGGCGACCCGCCTGCTCGGCCCGGCGACCGGGCGCATCGACTTCTTTGCCAGCCCCGCCGCAGCGCCGGCCGGGGAAGGCGCCATGCTGCGCGGCACCGTTCGCTCACCGACGGGCCAGGCGCTCGGCGGTGTGCACGTCGTGCTGCGCGACCGCAGCCACTGCGACCTCGCCACCGTGGTCGCCGACCGCGGCGGCGCGTTCGCCGTTCGCCTCGTGCTGCCCCCCGACGGGTTCGTGCGCGCCGGCGTGGCGCTGGGCGAAGGACTGCTGGTGCACGACGAGGCTTCGGTCGTCGACGGCTTCTGCTGGGCGCCCCACACCTCGGGCAGCAGTGCCCCGGTCGAACTGTTCCTCGAGGCTACGCGCCGCTGGCATGGCGTCGTGCAAGCACCCAAGGGCAACCCGCTCGCCTACGCCGAGGTCGTGGTCGTCGACCCCGACCAACCCCACCGCGCCCTCGTCGAACTGCGCAGCGACCTGGCTGGGCGCATCGACGTCGGACTGCCGCGCGGCACCCTCGAAGTGCTCGCGACGGCGCCGAGCGGCGAAGTCTGCCGCGGCGAACTGCGCGAGACCCCGTCCGGCGGCGTCGAGGCCAAATGGCAGCAGATCGAAACCGGTGTCGTCGAAGGCACCGTGCTCGACAGCAAGGGTCGCCCGCTCGGCACGGTCGAGGTGCGGCTCGGCGTGCTCGGCGCTGCCGAGGCGTACGCCGGCGAACGGCAGTCGATCCTCGTGCGCACCGACCGCAACGGGCGCTTCCGCTGCCGCGGCGTGCCGAAGGGTGCGTGGACCGTCGGCATCGAACACCGGGGCGCCAGCATCGACGCCGAAGTCGACGTCGTCGCCAACCGGACGCAGACGCTGCAGCTCGCCGTCGGCAGCCGCTGACGCGATAGGCTCCGCGCATGCTGCTGACCTTCGTGTGCCTCGGCGACGTCGTCGCCATCACGGCAGGTGCAGTCGTCCTGTGGCGAACGCCGTGGCGTGGCCCCAGCCGCGAAGGCCTTCTGCTGGCCCTGCTCACCCTGGCGACGCTGGTGCTGCTCGGCGGTGGCGCCAAGTGCTTGGCCGGCGGGTTCGCGATGATGCGCGGGCTCTGCCACGCCCTGTTCTGCGTGCTGCTGCCGTTGTTCGTGCTGCGCGCCGTCCGCCTGGTCGCTGTGGCGCGCGCGTGTGCAACCTGCCTGGCGATCACGGCCGTGGCCGGCGAAGGCTGCTACCTGTGGGCGTGTCTCGTAGAGCCGTTCCGGCTCGAGGTCACCACCGCAACCATCACTTCGCCGCGACTGGCCGGAATCCGGCCGCTGCGCATCGCGGTGGTCGCCGACCTGCAGACCGACGCGATCACTCCGTGGGAGGTCGCGGTGTTCGATCGGCTCGTCGCCGAAGCGCCCGACCTCGTGCTCTACGCCGGCGACTACCTGCAGCTGCGCTCGCCCGAGTTCGAATGCGAACTGCCGGCCTTGCAGGCCCAGCTGCGTCGCTTGCGACCGCCGCTCGGCAGCTTCGCGGTCGACGGCGACGTCGACGTGCACGGCGCCGAAGCCGTGTTCGCGGGCACCGACGTGCAGGTCCTGCGCGATGCGACGGTGTCGCTGCCCGACCTGCCGATCGACGTGGTCGGCCTGACGCGCATGCGGTCGCGCGCGCCGTTCGTCGATGCCGGCACGGTGCGCCGCCTCGGCGGCACCCGCTTCCCGATCGTGCTCGGCCACGCCCCCGATTTCATGCTGTCCGCACTGCGCGACGGCCTCGACCGCGACGCCCTGTTCGTCGCCGGCCACACGCACGGGGGCCAGGTGCAGGTGCCGTGGTTCGGCCCGATCGTGACGCTGTCGGCGGTGCCACGGTGGCTCGCCGGTGGCGGCGTGTTCCGCCACGGCTCGACGTGGCTCGCGTGCTCCCGCGGCATCGGCATGGAACGCGACCACGCGCCGCGGGTGCGCTTCCTGTGCCGGCCGCAGCTGCTGCTGCTCGAACTCGGCGGCGCGCCCGATCCGAACCGTCGGTGATGGCGCGAACGTCTAGGCTGTCGCATCGTCGTCACTTCCCGACCCGCCGTTGGAGGCCGCGAGAGGTCTCCGTTACACGGCCTTCATGTCCGGACCCGTTCGTGCGTCGTCGTTCCTGCTGTCGCTCGCGGCCGCTGCTGCCGCCCAGATCCCACAAGGCCCGCCCGACGGCGGTTTCGGTGGACCCGGAATGGGTCCCGGCATGGGGCCTGGCCCCGGCCCGATGAACGAGTCGGTGAAGGTGCTGGAGCAGTTCGACGCCGACAAGAGCGGCCGGCTCGATGTCGCCGAACGCCTGGCCGCGCGCGAGTGGCTGAAGACCAACCGGCCGCAGCGCGGCATGCGGGGTCCGGGCGGACGCGGTCCGGGTGGACCTGGCGGCCCCGGCGGTGGCGACGAAGGTGCCCGCACCGACAACACGCCGAAGGTCGGCGGCAAGGTGGCGCCGAAGGACGTGCCGAACCACCACGACAAGCCGCTGTTCGCGCCGGACATCGTGCGCACGTTCTTCCTCGAGTTTCCGAACGCCGACTGGCACGAGGAGCTGACCGCGTTCTACCGCACCGACGTCGACGTTCCGGCCAAGGTCACCGTCGACGGCAAGCTGTATCCGGACGTGGGCGTGCAGTTCCGCGGCAACACTTCGTTCGGCATGGCACCGGGCAAGAAGAAGTCGATCGACCTCGCGTTCGACTTCGCCGATCCCAAGCAGAACCTGCTGGGCGTGCGCAACCTCGACCTGCTGAACTGCAACACCGACGCGTCGTCGCTGCGCGAAGTGCTGCACGGCCATGTCGCCAACGAATACATGCCCGCCCCGCGCGTCGTGCCGGTGCGCGTCGTCGTCAACGGCGAGGACTACGGCGTCTACGCCGCGGTCGAGCAGTTCGACAAGGAGTTCGTGCAGGCGCACTTCGGCACCAAGCAAGGTGACCGCTTCAAGGTGCCGCCGGACTTCAGCGGCAACGGCGGCCTGCGCTTCCTCGGCGACGATCCTGCCGCGTACCGCCGCAACTACCAGCTGAAGTCGAACGAGAACGACGCCGCGTGGCAGGGCCTGGTCGATGCGTGCGGCGCACTGGAGTCGGCCACCGCGGATCGGCTCGAGGCGATCCTGCCGCAACACCTCGATGTCGACGGCATGCTGTGGTTCCTGGCGCTCGACAACGCGCTCGGCGACGACGATGGCTACTTCTCGCGCGCCAGCGACTACCTGCTCTACCGCGATCCGAAGGGCCGCTTCCACGCGATCCCGCGCGACAACAACGAGATCCTGCTCGGCCGCGGCGCCGGCGGCCCCCCCGGGCGCGGCCCCGGCGGCCAGGCGCCCGGGGGCCAGGGACCGGGTGGCGAACGGCGACCCGAAGGCGATGGGCCCGGGGCCGGTGGACCGCCGATGGCGGGGCCGGGCGGCGGCCGGCGCGGTCCCGGTGGCGGCGGCACCGCGGCAACGCCGCTGGCAGGTGCCAACCGCGCCGACCGCCCGCTGCTGAAGCGCCTGCTCGAAGTGCCGGCCTGGCGCGAGCGCTACCTCGCGAACCTGCGCGAACTCGCGACCGTGGCCCTGGCCGAGGAAGTCATCGGCGAACGGCTGGACACGTGGCGCAAGCTGCTCGAGCCGCTGGTCGCAGTCGACGCGCATTCGCTGTACGGGCTGGCCGCGTTCCAGAACCAGTTCGCCGTCGACGACCAGGGCAAGCCGGCGGCGCGTTCCCTGCCGGCGATCCTGGCGCAACGGCGCAAGGCGATCCTCGACGACGCGGCGATGCAAGGCGCCTGGCCGGTGCTGGCGACGCCGAAGGTCACCGTACAGACGAAGGACGACCGGTCGTTCGTGCTCAGCCTCGTCGCGACGACCGAAGGTGCTCCCGTCGGCACGGTGCGCGTGCACTTCGATCGCGGCGCGTTCGGCGTCTACACCACGGCCGAGATGTTCGACGACGGCCAACACGGCGACGGCAAGGCGGGCGACGGCACGTTCGGGTTCTCGCTGCCGGAGATCGAAGCCGGGTCGCAGTGGCGCTGGTGGCTCGAAGCGGTGGCCAAGGATTCCGGCCACGTCGACTGCCAGCCGGCCGCGAACGGGGCCCTGCCGTTCGTGTGGCAGGCACCGAACGGCAAGACCAAGGCGAAGTGACGCCGTTCACGCGCGCAGGTCGAAGGCACTGCGCGCGACCACCTTGCCGTTGACCACGAGCTCGACGGCGTGGCGTCCGGGATGGTCGGTGCGGATCGTCGTCGGCTTCCAGCCGTGCTTCTTCGTCAGCGCGCGCGTCTCGCCGGGGCCGAGCTCGACCTTCCAGCCCTTCCACACCTTCGGCCGCGCGGTCCCGTCCTGCTTCATGTGGTGCACGACGTAGTCGACGACGAGGCGCTGCCTGCTCTTCGCCGTCGAACGCAACGTCGCCTCGACCTGCATCGACCCGCCGAGCCGCACCCGCTTCGGCGCGATCGTGAGCGTCGCCGTGCCGCGCAACGGGGCCGCGACGCCCCAAACCGCGAGCACCCGCCGATCGCCGCGCTTGACCAGGGTCCGGCTCGCGTGCTCGAGCAGTGCGCGCCGAGCCGGCGACGCCGCGGGCAGGTGCTCGTCGAGCCAATCGGCGACGACGTCGGGATGGTCCTTGGCGATGTCGTTCAGGTGGTTCGCGACGCTGCGCCGCACGTATTCGCTCGGATCGTCCTGCAACGCGCGCAGGATCGGCAACGTCGGCGACGGATCGGCGACGAAGCGCTGCAGCTGCAGCCCCCACGGCAGGCGCGGCCGCGACCCTTCGCTGCACAACCGCCGCACGTGCGCACTCGGGTCGCGGGTCCAGCGCTGCAGCGTCGCCAGCGTCAGGGCTTCGTGTTCGACCAGGAACGGGCGGACCGCGTATTCGGCGGTCGACCGCTGGGTCAGTTCGCGCAGCGCGACCAGCGCACGTTCGGGATGCGCGAGGCCACGGGCGGCGATGAACTCCGTCATCGGCCACACGATCCATCCGGCGAGCCCCGCCTCCCCCGGCACGAGGGCCTTGAGGTCGGTGTCGTCGCGCGCGGGCGCAAGGCTCGCTTCGAGCACGGCGCAGGCATCGGCGAACCCGGCCGGCAGGGTCGCCGCGAACGCGTTCGCGACGTGCCGCACGCGCTGCTTCAGCTCGAGCGCTTCGAGTCCGGTGCACGCAAGGCGCACGAACTCGGCGACCGGGAAGTCGGCCCGGACGCGGCCCAGATGGCGCGCGGCGACGGCGACGAGACCCGCGTGGATCAGGTTCTTGAACGGCTCGGCCATGGCCCGCGCATCATCGCGCGGCGCGGATGCGGCGCCACGGTGTGGACGCGGGGCCCTCGCGGCTCGACGATGACGCCGCGTGAAATCCAAGCAAGCCGGCCTGCGGTTCGTCTTCTTCGTCGTGCTGCTCGACCTGCTCGGCATCGGCCTGCTGATCCCGGTCGGCCCCGAACTCGTCATGCGGCTCGCCGGCGGCACCGTGCAGGACACCGCACCGATCGTCTCGTGGCTCGGTGCCACGTTCGCGATCATGGTCTTCCTGTGCGCGCCGCTGCTCGGCGCATTGTCCGACCGGTTCGGCCGCCGCCCGGTGCTGATCTTCTCGATGCTCGGCTCGGGCCTCGACTACCTGGCGATGGCGCTGGTGCCGAGCGTCGGCTGGCTGTTCGTCACGCGCGTGCTGAACGGCATCACCGGCGCCAGCGTGACGACCGCGCAGGCCTACATCGCCGACGTGACGCCACCCGACAAGCGCGCCGCCGGGTTCGCGGTGTTCGGCGCCGCCGCCAGCCTCGGCTTCGTGCTCGGCCCACTGCTCGGCGGGATCCTCGGCGCGATCGACATCCACTACCCGTTCTACGCAGCGGCGGCGCTGTGCCTGTGCAACGCGATGTTCGGGTTGTTCGTGATGCCGGAGTCGCTGCCGCCCGAACGGCGGGCGAAGCACGCCGTGAAGAGCCCGTTCCAGGCGCTGGCGATCCTGCGCGACTACACGCTCGCCCGGCAGCTCTCGATCACGCTGCTGCTGGTCAACATGGCGCAGTTCATGGTGCACCCGACGTGGATGCTCTACACCAAGCACCGCTTCGGCTGGGGCCCGCGCGAAGTCGGCTGGTCGCTGTTCGCGGTCGGCCTCGGCGGCGCGCTCGTGCAGGGCGGACTCGCGCGCCGGTTCGTGCCGAAGCTCGGCGAGAAGCGCTCCATCGCCCTCGGCCTGTCGCTCGCGGTGCTCGCCTACGTCGGCTACGCCACCGCGAACGAACCCTGGCTGCTCTATGTCGCGATCGCGATCGCATCGTTCGGCGGCCTGGCCATGCCGGCGTGCCAATCGATGATCACCAAGACCGTGCGGCCGGACCAGCAAGGCATCGTCCAGGGCGCGCTCACCAGCGTGCAGAGCATCGCCAACATCGGCGGCATGCTGCTCGGAGGCTACTTGTTCGACTGGTCGATCGATCCGGTGAACGAAGGCGTGCCGCCCGGCACCGTGTATTTCGGCAGCGCGGTGCTGGCCTTGGCCGGCCTGCTGTTCGCGGTGGCGACCCTGCGGCGCTCCCCGAGCGCACCGGCAACCGGCACCACGAACGGGTCCGATCGCCCGGCCTGACCGAGTCTCCGCGAAGCCCTGTTCTCGAGTCCACGTCCGAACATGCGCACCCTCACACTCGCCTCTCTCGCCCTTGCGGCCACCACCCAGCTCGCGGCACAAACGACCGCGACGCCGGCCGCGCCAGCCCCGCACATCGTCGTCGACACGGTGGGCCCCGACGGCTGGCGCATGCGGTTTGGCCCGACCAACCTCGGCAGCCTGCTCGAATCCGAACAAGGCCGCGCCATGTGGCAACCCGGGGCGATGCCGATCCTGGAAACCTGGCAGGCGCTGGTCGGCGACGAGGCGAAGTTCGCCGAAGCCAAGGCGCGCTTGCTCGGCCACGCCGGCCGCGTGCGGCTCGCGGTGTGGCTCGACGCAGGCCGCATCGAACAGCAGCCGCTGAAGATGGCGGCCTTGCTCGTCGACGGCGACGGCCGCACCGACCTCGCCGCGCTGGCTGCGGACATCGCCCACCTGCAGGGTCGCACACCCGGCGAATGGCACGACCAGGAGATCGGCGGCGCGAAGCACCGGGTGCGCGCCTACCGCGACGAGCAGATGACTGCCGCGACGGTGGTCGACGGCCGCGTCGCCGTCTTCTACGCCTCGGCGGACGACCTCGGCGCCGCCGTCGCCGCCGGTACCGCGTTCGCGGGTCCGCTTGCCGCGGCCAAACCCGTGGCGCCGACGACACCCGCCCTGCAGATCCACGTCGACGTGCCGGCCTTGATGGCGATGGCGCTCGCCGCCGGCGACAAGGAGGACAACGCCTTCCTGCAGGCGCTCGGCCTCGCCGAACTCGGCAAGGCGAAGTTCGTGCTCGGCACTGCCGGCCCGCACGTGCAATTCGGCTTCGAACAGGAACTGCCGGCGCAACCGCGCGGGTTCGTCGCCGCGTTCGCACCGGCGACGACCGGCGTGTCGACCCTGCAGCGGCTCGTGGCGGCGGATGCGGCGGCGTGGAAGGTCGGCCACTTCGACCTCGGCGCCGCGTTCGAGGGCGTGGTCGATGCGATCGCGGCGATGGACTTCCGCGGCGGCGAGGACGGGCTGCGCGCCGAGATGAAACAGGAACTCGGCTTCGATCCGTCGGAAGCGCTGTTCCCGCACCTCACCGACGAGGTCCTGTTCACTGGCTCGTCGCTGCGCGGGCTCGACCGGCCCGAAGAGTTCACGTGGGCGCTCGGCTGGCGGCTGAAGGACGAGAAGGCGTTCGTGCCGAACTTCCAGGCAATGCTCGCGAAAGGCAAGCCGATGCTGTCGCGCGAAGCGACCGTGGACGTGCACGGCATGGAACTGCAGCGCTACGGCAACATGCTCGGCTACGACCTGTGGATCGCGACCGGGAACGGCCTCGTGCTGCTCGGCGGTGGCCGCGATGCCGAAGCGACCCTGACCGCGATCGCGAAGACCGCGGCAACCCCGGCCCCGGCCGCCGAGGCGACGCCACCGACGACCGCCGCCTTCGACGGCGTGCGCCCCCACCTGCCGCCGGGCACCACGGGGCTGGCTCGCGGCGATCTCAGTTCGGTGCTGCTGATGCCGACCGAATGGTGGGCCGACCTGTTCTGGGGCATGGGGCTGTTCCCGTTCCGTCCGGTCGAGAAGGACCAGTCCGAAACCAGTGCAGCGGTGCAGGAACTGCTGCAGCAACACAACCTGTCGACCGTGCGCACCGCCACCGGGCGCAACGGCACCACGTTCCACTGGCGGCTCTACTGGTGATGCCGCCGCGCTGCGCAGCGTATGCTGGGGCGATGAAGCCGATCCTGCTCGTCGTAGCCCTGCTCGCTGCTTGCGCGTGCTCCAAGCCAGCACCCGCGACGCCAACGCCGGCACCGAACCCGACACCCGCGCCCGTGCCGCAGAAGGCCACACCGACCCCCTTCACCAAGGTCCAGGAGTGGACCGGCCCCGAGATCGCTGCGGCGCGACCGGCAGCGGACGGCCCGCTGGTCGTCACCGTGGCGGCCCCGACACCGGGCTACACGCTCACCCTCGACACGGTCGCGGTGCAGGGCGGCATGCGCGAAGTGCAGGTGACGCTGCTGCAGCCCGCCGCCGATGCCCCGGTGGCCAGGGTCGTCACCGAGCTCGAACTCGTCGTCGACGCGGCGAAGCTCGCCGGCAGCGAACCGCTCGCCGTCGCGGTGCGGCAGATGCAGGTCGGCTGCCACTACCTCGTGGCGCCACCGTGGGCGCGCGCCGTCGTCGCGGCGAAGTGATGCACGTGCGGACCGCGATCAACGGCCGGCGGGCACCGCGGCCGGCGGCCGGCTCGCCGCGACTTCGGTGAAGAACTGCAGGATCGAAGCGCTCGCGTCGAACGGGAACGGCGTGTCCGACAACCGCGACGGCTTCTCGGTCGAACCGGGCCAGGCGTGGCCGCCGCCGTCGAGCGTGACCACCTTGACCGGAAGCGTCGTCGTGCCGCCCTTGCCGATCACCCAGGCCTCGGTGCACACCTTGCCGTCGAGCTTCTTGTCCGGGTAGCCGTTCAGGCCGTTGCGCGCGAGGTAGTAGTCGATCGCCATGCGCACCGACGCGTCCTTGCGTTCGCCGGCGCGCCCGATCGCGGCCCGCGGCGTGCCGCCGTCGTAGAGCACGTGCTGGTCGGCGCTCCCGTGGATCAGCAACACCGCGATCGGCGACTTCGCCTCGACCGCGGTGAAGTTCATCGCGCCGGCGACGACCGCGATGCCGGCGAACACGTCGGCGGCTTCGCGCGCGAGGCGGTGGCACATCATGCCCCCGTTGCTGTGGCCGGCGGCGAACACCTTCTGGCCGTCGATCGGCACGCGCCGTTGCACGTCCTTGACCACGGCGCGCAGGAAGCCGACGTCGTCGATGTCGTGTTCACTGGCGTAGACCGCGATCCCGCCGGAGTTCCACGTCAGCAGCTTCTGGCGCAGGGCACCGGTGCCGTCCGGGAACACCACGACGAAGCCGGCGCGCACGCCTGCTTCGGCCAGGCCGGTCGCGGTGCGGGCCTGCTCGCCGCTGCCGCCACCGCCGTGCAACACGAGCAGCAACGGCAGCCCGACGATGTTCTGCGCGTGCGGCGGCACGTGCAGGTGGTAGCGGCGGTCGCGGCCGTCGTGCTCGAGTTCGACCGTGCTCGATTCGCCGGCGACCAACGGTGAACGCATCGCCGCCCGCACCGCTTCCTGGATGCGTTCCACCTGCGGCAGCACGCGGGCGACGCGGTCGCGCACCGCGTAGACGCCACCGATGCCGAGGTCGGCGTCGAGCCACGGCGTGAAGCCGAACGCGCCGGGGTCGCTGACGCGCAGCACGCCGTCCGCGAGCGTGGTGATCCAGGTGCCGAGCCCGTAGCGCACCTGTTCGGCGTCGAACCCGACCGCGTGCACTTCGACGTGCGCCGACACCTGGTCGCGGAACATCGCAGCGACACTCGCTTCGCTGAGCACGCGCACCCCGTCGAGTTCGCCCTTGCCGAGCAGCATGCGCAGGAAGCGCGTGTAGTCGTCGAGCGTCGACACAGCACCGCCGGCCACCCACGGCAGTGCCGTCGTGCCCGCCTCACCGCCGACCGGCACCAGCGTGCCGAACTTCGTCGCCGGCATGCGCAGCTTCGCCGCGATGCGTTCGGCGAACAGGTCGTGCCACCGCTGGCCGGTCACGCGTTCGGCGGCGACCGCGGCGATCTGGAAGCCGACCCCGCCGTACTGGAACGTCGCGCCGGGCTGGCCGCGCAGCGCACTGTCCGCCGCCGCGGCCGCGAACTTCGCCATGTCCATGCCGCGCATGCCGCCGGCCAACCGCGGCGCCACCCCACCGGTGCAGGCGAGGCACATGCGCAACGTCAGGGCCTTCTTGTCGGCGCGGTCGAACTCGGCGACGTAGCGGCCGACCGGCACGTCGAGGTCGAGCTTGCCTTCGTCGACCAGGGTCAACACGGTCGCGACCGCGAGCCACTTGCTGGCCGACGCGATCGGCAACTCGGTGGAACCCTGGAAGTCGCCGTGGTCGCTGCGGTGCAGCAGTTCGCCGACGCGCACCACCGCCAGCCCCGACGGAACGTCGAGGCGCTTGCCGACCTCGTCGGCGACCGCCCGCACGCCCGGCAGTTCGGGGACCTGGGCGCGCGGAGCGACCGCGAGGAACAGGGCGAGGAGACCGGGGACGAGCAGGGAGCGCATGGCCCTTCTTATCGGACGGATCCCCGGCGGGGACGCAATCGGCCTGGTCCTGCCCCACCGGCACACGAACGGCCGCAGGCCGACTGCGCTGCGGGCCGCCTTTTCCCCAGCAAGGAGTCACCCCATGAACCTGCGCCGTACCGTCCGCCTCGCCGTCCTCGCCCTGTGCGCCGCGAGCTTCGCCGCGTGCCACTTCCACGGTGGCTGGGACCACTGCCATTCGTACCGCTCCCACTGCCACGTTCCGGTTCGGCACTGCCGCTGACTACGCTGTGCGGATGCGACCCGAAACCTGCATCCGCACCGGTGCCCTGCTCGGCGGCCTGGCCGTCGGGCTCGGCGCCTTCGCCGCCCACGGCATGGCCGACCGCTTCGCCCCCGACCTGCTGGTGACCTTCGAGAAGGGCGTGCGCTACCAGTTCTTCCACGCGCTCGCGGTCCTGCTGTGCGGCCTGCTCGCCAACGCCGGCCACCGCACGGGTCTCGCCGCCGCGCTGTTCACCGTCGGCTGCGTGCTGTTCAGCGGCTCGCTCTACCTGCGGGTCTGGTTGGACGTGAAGGGCTTCGGCATGGTCACGCCGTTCGGCGGCGTCGCCTTCCTCGTTGGCTGGATCGTGCTCGCGTGGCGCGGGGCACGCGGTGATCGGCGTTTGGAGCCGACCCGGGGCCCGTCCTAGACTGCCGCCATGCACGTGACGATCGAATACTGCGTCGTTTGAAACTACCAACCCAGGGCGGCCGGTCTGGCCGCAGCGATCCTGCAAGCGCACCCGAAGGCGAACGTCGAGACGAAGCCGGGCGGCAAGGGCGACTTCCTGGTGAAGGCCGGCGGCAAGGTGCTGTGGGACAAACGCCGCCGCGACGACGACCGCTTCCCGGACCACCGCGAGATCCTCGCGCAACTCGGCTAGTGCCGCGCGTGCTCGGGTCCCGGCCAACCGTCGACGTTCAGCGCTTCTTGAAGCGCCGGAAGAAGTTCTCCTGCAGCCCGACGTCGACCTCGGTGACGAACTCGAACCCGGCGGCGGTGATCTCGGCGGTCACTTCGTCCTTGCCGGCGCGAACGTGGTCGAGGATCCACTGTCGGCTCGTTCCCGGGATGCGTTCGAAGTCGACCACGACCAGTTCGCCGCCCGGCCGCAGCGCGCGGTGGATCGACGCCAGCGTCGACTTTGGGTACTCGAAATGGTGGTAGGTGTCGCAGACGAACACGACGTCGACGCTGGCCTCGGCGAGGCCGGTGTCGCGTTCGGAGCACAGGACGGCCTGGACCTGCGGCAAGCGCCGCTGCTGCGCCCGTTGCCGCAGCGCCTCGACGAAACGCGGCGCGATCTCGACGGCATAGACGCGCCCTTCGGTCCCGACGTCGCGCGCGAAGAAGTCGACCATCACGCCCGTGCCGGCGCCGACGTCGGCCACGGCATTGCCGGGCCGCAACCCCACGGCCCGCGCGATCGCCGCCCGGCGCGCGAAGATCTCGCGGCTCTCCGCCTCGAACCGCTTCACCATCGCGTCGACGTCGAGGTTCGCATCGGTGAAGTCGGCGTTGATGCCGGGCCGCACGCTGGTTTCGACCGCCGGGGACGGATCCGATCCGGACGTCGAACAGGCGGCGGCGAGGACACCGAACAGCAGGAGGGCGCGCATCGTGGCTAGCCTAGCCCGCCCGCTGCGCGTGGCCATCGTCACGCCCGCACCGCGCGGCAGCCGCGCCGGCAACCGCACCACCGCGCTGCGCTGGGCCGGCTTGCTGCGCCAGCTCGGCGCCACGGTGCGCGTGGTCGACCGCTGGCAGGGCGAACGATGCGACCTGCTCGTCGCCGTGCACGCGGTGAAGACGATGCCGAGCGTGCACGCCGCCGCCGCCGCGTTGCCCGGCCTGCGCATCGTCGTGCTGCTCGCCGGCACCGATATCTACCCGACCTTCCAGCCCGAACCGGACGTGCTGCGCGCGCTCGAACGGGCCGATGCGCTGGTCGGCCTGCAACCGCACGCCACAGCGACGCTGCCGCCGAACCTGCAGCCGAAGGTGCGCACGATCGTGCAGTCGGCGACCGCGTCGCCGAGGACGCGCGCGGCCGGGTTCCGCGCGTGTGTGCTGGCCCACCTGCGGCCGGTGAAGGACCCGCTGCTGCCCATCGTCGCGATGGCGCACGTGCCGGCGACAGTGCCGTGCGAACTGCACCTGGCCGGCCGCGCGCTGACCGACGAACTCGCCGCCGCCGTTCGTGCCGCCGAGCACCGCGACCCGCGCGTTCATTGGCACGGGGAACTGTCGCGCCGCGAAGCCAAGGACCTGCTGGCGTCGAGCCACGCCTGCATCGTGCCGTCCGCGGCCGAAGGCGGCGCCAACGTGGTGTCCGAAGCGATCGCCGCCGGCACCCCGGTGCTGGCGACCGCGATCCCCGGCAACCTGGGGCTGCTCGGCGCCGACTGGCCGGCCACGTTTCCGGTCGGCGACGCGCGCGCGCTGGCGGCGTTGCTGGTGCGCACCGCCACCGACCGACCGTTCGCCGCAGCACTGCACGAACGCGTCGCCCGGCTGCAGCCGGCGTTCGCCCCCGCGAGTGAACGGGCGGCGTGGCGGCGCTTGCTCGCCGACCTCGGCCTCGACGGAACGCCAGGAACCCCGTAGGTCAGAACGGCACGACGAGCGTGTCGACGACCGGACGTTCCCCGGTGATGGCGTTCGCGACGAACACCAGCCGGAACTGCAGCCAGCGCTGCCCGTCGGCCCCGTCCGGCGAAGCCGCCCAATCGGTCGGGTTGGCCCCGGCCGCGTTCTGCGCCCCGCGGAACTGCAGCTGCACGCCGGTTCCCGCCGGGAGTGACGCGGCCACGATCGGGGCACGGTAGTCGGGAGCCGCGACACCCGAGTCGAGCCACGGCGACTGGCAGAACGTCTCGACGCGGGTGAACTCGAGTTCGAGGTCGTGCATCGTGTTGTCACCCTGCGTCGCCACGGCGACCTGGCCCGGCACCACGGGATTCGCCGGCGTGCCGCTGGCGAACACGCGCCCGAACGGGTCAGGCGAGCTCTGCACCATGAGCCGCACGACGCCACCGTTCGATCCGTTCGCGGTGCCCGGGCCGACGCGGAACTCGAGCAGCAGGCTCGACACGCCGTCGTACGCGAACGATGCGAACATCGGGAACGGCATGTAGCCGCCCGGCAACTGGTCGAGCGGGTTCACCACGTACGAGCCCTGGTAGAGCACCTGCGGCGGCGCCGCGGCGATGGCATTGGCCGCGAAGTTCAGGTTGAGACCGGACGACGGCGCCACCGGCAACGCCGAGAACGGATCGACGGCGTAGTTGGGATGCACCGGCGTGTGGCCGACGCGCAGCTCGAACGACGAGTGGATGTCCGTCTGCACCGGGATG
>JAEUHV010000175.1 GCA_016794485.1 Planctomycetota bacterium | reverse complement strand
GCGCAACTGCACGAGTTCGCCGGCGATCACGCGCTGCGCCTGGCCGGCGCGGTCGGCCAAGGCCTGGCCGAGTTCGCCTTCGCCGAACATGCGCACGCCGGATTCGAGCAGCTGCACCAGCATGATCAGGAATCCCGACAGGATGCCCATCACGACGAGCAGTTCGACCAGCGTGAAGCCGGAGCGGTGCGGGTGCCGGTTCATTTGGCGGTCACCTGTTCGTCGAGGATGCGACCCTGGCCTTCGTACTCGAGCTCGAGGCCGCGGATCGTCGCCGTGGTCTTCCAGCCGTGCGCGCGGAACGTGGCGAGGTCGAGGCAGCCGGGCTTGTAGGTCGTGACGAAGCGGAGCTCGAGCCGCGACGCCCCGTGGTCGAGCCGGTGCACGTCCTGGGTCTCGGCGCCCTTGCCGCGCAGATGCCACAGGCCGGCCGCCGGCAGCGGTTCGTCGCTCCACGGCAGCTTGCCGTCGGCGCGCACCATGCACGTGACCTCGACGCGTGGATCCTGGGTCTCCTCGCGCCAGCGCAGCGAGCGGAAGAACACCGGAGCCTCGTTGGTGGTGAGCTGGAAGTAGGCCAGTTCCGGATCGTCGCTCTGCGGTACGTGGCGGTCCCAGTAGCGGAACGGGAAGCCGATCACGACGTCGCCGGCGGCGGCCGTTCCGGCCGAGGTGCCGTAGCGGGCGCGGAACAGCCCGCGCGCTTCGCTGCCGGCGCGTTCGGTACCGGGCGGGAAGTGGCGCGGCATCTCGAGGATCGCGTTGTCGCCGAGCACGCGCGACCAGCAGTAGTGCAGCAGCTCGCGGCCGAGCAGGACCGTGCCGCCCGAAGGCTGCAACGAACCGAGGGCCTGGATCGGCAGTTCGCTGGAGCGCGCGGTGACGCCCCCGGTCAGGATCGCGGCCGGCCGGTGCGTCAGGAAGCGCACGCGCGCGCCGCGGGCATGTGCCTTGGCTTCGGTGTTGAGCAGGCCGCGCGCGTTGTTGGCGATCTGGAACACACCGTCGGCGTGCGAGCGGTAGGCCAGGATCTCGGTGTCGATCGCGACGAGGCCGCCGCCAGGCGGGAACACCGCGCTGAGGTCGTTCTGGGTCCACTCGGCCCCGGCCGAGTTCAGCGTGAAGTTGCGGTTGACCTCGAACTGCCGCGCCGTCGCGTCGAACGCGACCTCGACCACGAGGTCGCGCGCGAGCTGTGCGCCGACCTCGAGTTCATCGATGTAGCCGGCCATCGGCAAGCGGTTGCCGACCGCGGCGCCGACGGTCGGCGACTCGCAGTAGGCGGCCGGCAGTTCGCCGCTCGGGAACTTCACGATGCGGTCCCAGCGACGCGGCTCGTTCATCACCGTTCCGGCCGGCGGGCCGATCATCGGGGTGCGGACCGCGTCCTGGAACGCGACCAGCTGGAACGGCCAGGGGCCGAGCAGTTCGGACGGTGTCTGGTTCTGGGTCAGGTTGTCGGCGTTGAAGCGGCGCGCCTGCCAGTTCACGGTGTGCCACTCGACCGCCGGCCGGTTGCCGTTCGCGGTCGCCGAGCCCTGCACCAGGGCGACGCGGTCGAGGCGACCGACACGGCCGGTGTAGGCGCCGTAGTTGCCCCACAGCAGCTGCAGACGGTGGCAGCCCATCACGTCGCTGGCACTGTGCGCGTGCGACGACGTCTGCGTGAACGGGTCGCCGCGGAAGCGCAGCGCGCGCCGCGCCGCCTGGATCTGCGGGAACGTGCTCTCGAGCTTCGGCACGTAACCGATGTAGTCCGCGGTCGGGACCACCTGCCCCCACGGCGGCGTGGTCGCGACGGCCGGCTGCGTGCCTGCACCGAGCGGACCGATCGTGACGTTCTCGACGCGCGTCGTCTGGGTCAGCTCGTTGCGCAGCCGCTCCCACGCGGCACGGTTGCCGCGGGCGACGTGCACGTTGTCGACGATGCAGTCGTAGCGCACCCACTCGGTGTCGTCGACGTCGCCGCCGCGCGGGTAGAGCTGCAGCCACTCGGTGAGTCCGGTCGTGGTCGGGTTCCACAGCACGCCGGAGTTCTGCACCGACAGCGTGATCGGCACGACCCACAGGATGCGGCCGGGCACCTGGTTCCACGACGTCTGGCCGTCCTGCAGCGTGAGGTCCCAGTCGCACAC
>JAEUHV010000535.1 GCA_016794485.1 Planctomycetota bacterium | reverse complement strand
GGTGAGCGCGAAGTGGGTGCCGCGCTTGCTCGCGGCCAGCGCGTGGATCTCGTCGACGATCAGCGTGTTGGCGCTCGCCAGCATTGCCCGGCCGCGCGCCGTGGTCAGCAGGATGTAGAGCGACTCGGGCGTGGTGACGAGGATGTGCGGCGGCCGTCGCGTCATCGCCGCACGTTCGCTGGTGGGCGTGTCGCCGGAACGCACGACGACCCGCACCTCGGGCAGCGACGGGTCGCGGGCCCGCAGTTCAGCGAGCGGTTGCTGCAGGTTCTTCTGCACGTCGTTGGCGAGGGCGCGCAACGGCGACACGTAGACCACCTGCAGGCGGTCGGGCAGCGACGGTACGCGCAGCAAGCGGTCGATGGCGTGCAGGAACGCGGCCAGCGTCTTGCCCGTGCCGGTCGGGGCGGCGATCAGCACGTGGTCGCCAGCGGCGATGCGCGGCCAACCGGCCCGCTGCGGCGGCGAGGGGTCGCCGAGCCGTTCGGCGAACCATTGGGCGACGGTGGGATGGAAGGCGCCGAGCACGCCGGGAGGATAGCGACTCAGGCGTCGAACACGTCGGCGAGCGTGCGGGCGTCGAGCAGGCGGTCGGCGATGCGGTCGAGTTCCGGCTGTGGGGCCGTGCGCAGCCGCGGTTCGACCTCGGGCGGCAGCGGACCGAAGCGGTGGGCGAGCTGGCGCAGCAGCAGCTTCACCTGGCCGCGCGACTCCCCTTCGGCGAGGCCTTGTGACAGGCCCTGCGACAGGCCTTGCGACACGCCCTGCTCGATGAGCCGTTGGCCGGTGCTGCGCAAGGTCGGATGCGGTTGCGACAAGTGCTTCTGGAAGGCCATCTGCAGGTCCTCGGGGTCGATGTCGGTCGTCATGAGAAGATACCAGCCGAAGTCGTCGAGGGCGTCCTCGCCGGAGTCGGGTCCTGGCTCGCGTTCGATGGTTTGCAGCAGGTCTTGCCAGCGATCGAGCGCCCGCAGCATTTCCTGGCCGTCGAACCGCTGGGCGTTGGCGAGGGCCAGCAGGGTCAGGGTGGCGGCGGCGGGCAGGCCGCGGCTGCGCAACGCCGTCTCGTCGGTGCGGTTCAGGTCGTCGACGAGCACGGTGAGCTGCGGCTGGAACGGCGCGAACGGCCCGTCGCCGGCATCCGCCGAGGCCGCGGGGGCGCCGTGCCGCAGCACGACGGAGAGCACGGAAGGCTGCACTTCGCCGCGTCGTTCCGCCTGCCACAGCAGATGCACGGCGTAGCGCAGCACCTGCAACTGCAGCCGGCCATCGGGCCCCGATTTGTGTTCGAGCAGGAGCAAGACGCGGCCCCCGTCGACGAGGTTCGCCGTGAACACCAGGTCGGCCCGGTAGCTGCGCAGCCGCAGCGCTTCGCCGCGTTCCCGCGCCACCTGCAGCGTCGTCCAGTCGATCGACGCCACCAGCACCGCCGGCAGTACAGACTGCATCCATGCAGCCGCGAGGCGGGGATGCCGGAACGTGCGGTGGAAGAGTCGGTCGTGTGGGGAATCGGGGGCCATGCCCCTAGTGGCATCGCGAGCCCCACATTCCGGCGGAAAACCGCACGCAAGGGCCTGGCGATCAGGACGTCGTCGCCTTGCCGGCAGGTTCCTTCGCCGCGACACCGGCCACGAACGTCTCGTAGACGTAGACCGGCACGCCGATTCCGGCGAGCTGGCTCAGCACCAGCGGTTCGACGTGTTGCCACGCGAGGCCGCCGACCCCGGTCGCGAGGCGGGGCAGCGCCACGCTCTTCACCTTCTCGTCGACGGCGATCTTCTTCAACGCGTGCAGGGCATGGTTGACGTGCGCCGTCGTCGCTTTGCCGGGCCGGCCACCCTCGTGCGCCGGCGGGTCCTGCGTGAGCAGGCACGCGATGCGCCACTGCCGTCCGGCCTGGTCGACGCCGCGCCACAGCCACGCGCTTCCGGGCTTTGGCGAGGTCTGGTGGCAGAAGTGCCGGAAGTCCTTGTAGAGCGACGGGAACCTCTCGCGCAGGGCCAGCGCCAGCCCGCTCTTCCAATCGTCGCCCGGGGCCACCCCGTGGGCGATCAGGTCGGCGTGGCTCAGCAACAGGTCTCCCGACAGTTTGTGGATCATGGTCCTTCCTGGACGCCGGGGCGGGGCTGGCCTTTCCCCCACGTTCGGCGCAGTCGGGGCCGGCAAGGGGCGTAGCCTCCGCGACGCAATCGGGACCGTCCGGCCCTCGCTTTCGCAGGAGGGCCTTCGTACAGGGGCGCCTTCGAACTCCTCCGGATCCATCCCATGTCGTTGCGAACCGTCTCCCTGACCCTGTTCCTGTCTTCGTTGGTCGCGGCCCAGGCCGCTGTCGCCGCGCAGGATCCGCCGCTCACGAACGCGATGGCGGAGGCGATCGCCAAGGAAGGCATCGACAAGAGCCAGGTCATGCGCCTCCTGCGCGACCTGACCTCGAAGGTCGGCCACCGGCTGACCGGCTCCGACAACTTCACCAAGGGCTGTGAATGGGCCAAGGGAGAGTTTGCGGCGATGGGCTTGGAGGTCGAACTCGAGAAGTGGGGCGAGTGGAAGCTGGTGTGGAACCGCGGCACGTGGACCGGCCGCATCACCGCCCCCGAGGCCTTCGACATGTACGTCGCGACCGACGCGTGGACCGCGGGGACGAAGGGGCTGCAGAAGGGCGCCATCGTCATGCTGCCCGCGCTCGAAGGCGCGGTGACCGGCCTCGACGGCAAGTGGGTGATCGCCAAACGCAAGCCGTCGCAAGCGGCGCGCAACCAGGCGCAGGCCGCTGGCGCCCTCGGATGCATCTACCGCGCCAACGATCCGGACAAGGACTTCCCGACCCGCGTGCGCGTGTTCGGCAACCACCAGACCGCGATGAAGTCGATGGCGGACGTGCCGACGTTCCCCGAGATCGCGGTGCAGGCCGACCACTTCGATCGGCTGTTCGCATTGGTCGAAGCCGGCAAGGACACGTTGGGTGAGTTCGAGATCGGCAACACGTTCCGCGAAGGTCCGATCGAGCTGTGCAACGTGGTCGCCACGCTGAAGGGCAGCGAGAAGCCCGACGAGTGCGTGGTCGTGTCGTCGCACCTCGACAGCTGGCACCAGGTGCAGGGCACGACCGACAACGGCACCGGCACCACGACGACCTTGGAGGCCGCGCGCATCCTGACCGCCGTCGGGGCGAAGCCGAAGCGTTCGATCAAGTTCTGTCTCTGGGGCGGCGAAGAGCAGGGCCTGCTCGGCAGCCGCGGCTACGTGCAGCGGCACCGGACCGACATGACCAAGGTGTCGGCGGTGTTCAACCACGACACCGGCACCAACTGGGCCCAGTCGCTCGGCGTGACGCACGCGATGGCGGCGCAGCTCGAACCGGTGGCGGCACAGATCAACCGGCTGTTGAAGTCTCCCGACCAGGACTGGTCCGGTCCGGTGTTCGAGTTCAAGGCCTCGGACCGCGTCAGCGGCGGCGGCGGCAGCGACCACGCCTCGTTCATCGCGGCGGGCGTGCCCGGCCTGAACTGGAACCTGAAGGGCCGCAGCAACTACTTCCAGCACACCTGGCACACGCAGTGGGACACGATCGACGTCGCGATCGAGGAATACCAGCGGCACACCGCGACCGTGATCGCCATGTCCGCACTCGGCACGGCGAACCTGCCGGCGATGCTCGATCGGGCCGGCGTGTCGGCCGGTGGTGGGCCCGGCCAGTCGACCGCGTTCGCCGAGGCGTTCTTCGAAGCCGAGCTCGACGAGTTCACCTTCAAGAGCGTCAAGGAAGGTGGGCGGGCCGCGAAGATGGGCGTGCTGAAGGGCGACGTGCTGAAGAAGGTCGGTGGGCAGGACCTCGAACGGCTGCGCCAGATCTTCCAGTTCGCGCGCGAGACCGAAGGTGACACCGTGACGTTCACCTTCCTGCGCGGCGGCAAGACGTTCGACGCGACGGTCAAGAAGGACGACCTGCCGACGCAGCCGCGCCGCGGTGGTGGCGGCAACCAGGGGCCGCGCGACACCGTGCCTGCGCCGAGCGGCTCCGGCGGCTCTGGTTCCGGCCAGGGCGGCAGTGGCAGTGGTTCCAGCGGCGGCGGCGACTGATCGTCGCCCGTGTCACATCGCGCCGGCGAGGGCGCGTCCGGTGACGAAGTCGCGGAAGTCGAGCTTGCTGTCGTCGCCGACCGGACGTCCCAGCAGCTGGAAGCAGCGGGCGCGAGCCTTGGCGAAGATGCGCAGCGATTCGCCGTCGACGTCCTGCATGCCGCGGCGGCCGACGTCGCGCGTGAACATCACGTCGCCAAGGCCCTCGGCGAACATGCCCGAGTTCTTCTTGTGGTATTCGCCGCGCGCGGTGACCGCGCGCTCGGTCTCGGCGAACAGCGCCCCCATGCGTTCGAGCGCCCGCAGCACGAACGGCTGCTGGCGCAGCTCGTGTCGCACCGCTGCGAGGTCGAGGTGCTTGTCCTGCAGGAACGACTCGACCCACAGGTTGTAGTAGCTGGCGACGTCGAAGTTCCACTTGATCGACAGCAGCTCGAAGCTGCCGAACAGCTCGTACTGGTTGCTGTAGAGCGGGATGTTCGCCGCGTAGCGGTACTGCATGTAGCCGTCGAACAGCTTGCGCCGTTCGGCCACGTCCTCGCCGTCGTGCACGCGCGCGCACAGGTCGGCGGAGAAGTCGTTCGCCAGCGTGATGAAGTCGCTGCCGGGGCTGTAGAACGGATCGCTGAACGCGCCCGCTTCGCCGGTCAGGTGCCAACGGTCGCCGAACCACTGGGTCGTGCGGTAGGCGAGCTGGCCGTACGCGCCGAAGTCGACCCACGAGCCGCCGGCCAGCAGTTCGCGGCAGCCACGGTGGGTCGCGAGGAAACGCCGCAGACCGTCCGGTGACAGCACGTCGCGCGGCACGTGCCGCACGTCGCCGACGACGCCGACCGAGGTGAGGCCGCCCTTCAGCGGGATGAACCAGATCCAGTAGCCGCGGTGCACGAAGTGCACGGTCGACAGACGCCGCGAGGTGTGCCGCACGCGGGCGTGGAACTCCGGCGGGAACGCCGGGCCGTCGATGTCGACCAGGTTGGCGACGCGGGCCCAGGACGCGAGGCACTTGTGCTCGGGTGTCGGCCGGCGCAGGTCGAGCTTCTTGGCCAGGATGCTGGCGCGGCCGGTGGCGTCGACGATCTGGCGTGTCGTCACGGTGCGTTCCCGGCCTTCCTCGAGCAGGGTCACGCGGTGGTGCGGATCGCCGAGTTCGACGTCGAGCACCTTGACGCCTTCGCGCAGGTCGGCGCCGAGCGCGCGCGACGAGTCGCGCAGCCAGCGTTCGAGGGCGGCGCGGTCGAGCTGGAAGCTCGGGTGGAACGGCAGCGAGACGCTGCCGATCTCGCTCATCTGCGGCAGCGAGGTGTCGTTGCCCGGCTGGTCGAAGAAGAACCGCAGGCCGTTCTTCGGCAGCTGGTGCTCGTACAGGTACGTCGACATGCCGAGCTTGCGCAGCATGTAGTTGGTGAACAGTTCGACCGTCGCCTCGCCGACCTTGAAGTCCGTGGTGGTCGATCGTTCCAGGGCCAGCAGCCGCAGGTCCGGACGCTGCAGCCGCAGCTGCCGCGCGAGCAGGCTGCCGGCGAGGCCGGCGCCGAGTATCACCACGTCGTGGTCGGGACGTTGCATGGGCATCAGGGTTGCTCGAGGACGGTCCACGCCGCGACACCACCCGCGGCCAGCGCCGACAGTAGCACGCGGCCGGCCCGGTGTCGGCCGTGCCCGAGCGCCAGGCCGTGCCGCGGGTCGGGTTGCCTGCACGCCGCCGGATGCGCGAATTCGGCGTTTGCCAACGCCAGCAGCGCGGTGCCCAGCGTGCCGCCGCCGAACTCTCCGTGCAGCGCCTTCGGTGCCACGGCGAACGGCGCGTGCGGCAGCGCGCGGCGCAGGATCGCGGCTTCGAGCCGGTCGTGGGCGGGCACGCCCGAGGCGCCGCAGACGACGGTGTCGACGCCGACCAGGGCGTGGCCGAGCTGCGCTTGCAGCTGGGCCGCGAGCCCGTGCGCGTCGCGACCGAAGCCGGCGCGGCCCGCACTCGGATCGAACGCGCGCACCGTCGGCCCGACGCGGGCGAGCACGCGCGCTCCGCGCGCCTGCGCCCGTTCCGCCGCCTCGAGCACGAGTACGCAGGCACCTTCGCCCGCGAGCGCGCCGTCGGCGTACTGGTCGAACGGTCGCGCTGCTTCGCCGAGCGCTCCTGGCCGGGCCAGCGCGCGGAAACGATCGAGCAGCGCGTGCACCAGCGGCTTCATCTCGTCGACCGCGCCGGCCAGGCACACGTCGGCGCGATCGCGCGCGATCTCGTCGGTGCCGTGCGCCAGCGCCAGCAGCGGCCCGGCCTCGCGTTGGCAGAGCGTGAGGTTCGCCCCGCGTGCACCGAGGTCGATCGCGACCTGGCCGGCGGCGGCGTTGGCGACGCAGTCGGTGAACAGGAACGGGGAAGCCGCCTTGCCGCCCTTTTCGAGGATCTGCCGCGCCAGCTGCTCGGTGAAACCGCCGGGGCCGAGTGCCGTCGCCAGTGCCACCGCAGTCCGCTCGCCCTTCACGTCGGTGAGTCCGGCGTCCTGCAGCGCCATGCGCGCGGCCGCGACCGCGAACTGCGACAGGTCGCTCATCCGGCGCGCCGCCTGCGGCGACAACCACGGCGACAGGTCGAGACCGGCGCAGCTCGCGACCAGCGTGGCTCCGTTCGGGCGGTGGTAGCCCTGGCTGCGGTCGATCGCGCGCACCGCGGGAACGCCACCGGCGAGGCCGCGCGCGAGGGCCGGCAGGCCGGTGCCGAACGCGCCGAGCCAGCCGACGCCGGTCACGACGACGGAACGCGCGCTCATGCCGGACTCCGCAGCAGGACCACCGCGTTGTTGCCGCCGAAGGCGAGGTTGGTCGACAAGCCCAGGTTGCGCGCCGGAAGCGGCCGCGCTTCGCCGAGCACGACGTCGAGGCCCAGGGCCGGATCGGCGGGTTCGTCGCCGGCGGTGGGCGGCAACAGGCGATGCACGATCGACAGCGTCGTCAGCACCGCCTCGATGCCACCGGCGGCGCCGAGCAGATGGCCGGTGACGCTCTTGGTCGACGTCACCGGCACGTGTGCCGCGCGCGCGCCGAACACTGCGGCCATCGCCTTGCTTTCGGCGTCGTCGTTGTGCGGCGTGCCGGTGCCGTGTGCGTTGACGAACGTGACCGCGTCGGCCGATGCTCCGGCCTCGCGCAGCGCGAGGCGGATGGCGGCGGCGGCTCCGGCACCGTCGGGTGCTGGCGCCGAGACGTGGTGTGCGTCGCACGACTTGCCGGCGCCGGCAAGTTCGGCCAATACGGTGGCGCCACGGGCGCTCGCATGCGCCGCGGTCTCCAGCAGCAACACGCCGGCCCCTTCGCCCATCGACAGCCCGGCGCGCGACGCGCGGAACGGCCGCGTCGGTTGCGGATCGACCGCGCGCAGGCTGTTGAATCCGGCGTAGGTGATCTGGCACAGCTCGTCGGCGCCGCCGGCGACCGCGACGTCGACCTCGCCGCTGCGCAGCGCGTCGAGGGCGGCACCGAGCGCGACGTTCGCCGAAGTGCACGCGGTCGACCAGGTCACCACCGGTCCGCGCACGCCGAGCGCGCGCGCGACCGCGGTGCCGGGACCGTCGTTCTGGATTCCGGCGATCGGCCGCACCGACGGCTGCCGCCGCGCCAGCAGTTCGGCGAGCAGCAGCTCCCCTTCCAGGAGGGCCCCGGTGCTGCTGCCGAAGAACACCCCGGCGCGGGCGCTGCGCAGCCGTTCCGGCGCGAGCCCGGCGACTGCGGCCCGGGCGGCGTGCACCGCGAAGCGTTCGGCGCGGCCCAGCCCGCGGTCGCCGGCCGCCGCAGGCGGCAGCCCGGCTTCCGCCGCCTGGGTGGTGCGGTGCGTGGCGGTCTGGAACAGGGTCAGGTCGCGTTGCCCCCGCCGACCGGCCAGCGCCGCCGCCCAGTTCGCCGCGACCGAGTCGCCGAGCGCACTGACGCAGCCGAGTCCGGTGACGACGATCGGTCCCGGGGTCACGCGCTGGCGTCCCGGGTCGTCGCGGTCGACCCGCCGCGACGCGCGTTCACGAAGTCGCACAGGACCTTGGCCGACGCGAACGCTTCCTTGCCGACCTCGGCGTCCTGGATCTGGATGCCGTATTCGCTCTCGATCGCGAGCACGAGTTCGAGCGCGTCCACCGAGTCGAGGCCGATGCCGTTGGGGCCGAACAGGGGGGCGTCGTCGGCAAAGGACTCGGCCGTGACGGCCTTCAGGTTCAGCTTCTGCACGATCATCGCCTTCAATCCGGCGACGGTTACCAGCGTGGTCATTTCGCGCGCAGTCTAGCGGTGCCGATGCGGGCGGGGGAACGCTTCTTCCAGGGAGCCGGCAGGCGGTCGTTGGTCCACGCCAGCGGGCACCGTAGGCTCTCGCGGCTGCCGTCCGATGCCGAACGCGCTCGCCCAGACCTTCGCCGAACTGCGCCGATGCGACCGGCACGCAGTGGTGGCCTGGACCGCGGCCGGCCCGGTGACGCGCGACGACCTGCACCATCGCGCGGAAGCCAGGCGACGCGCCGGACTGCCGCCCGCGGCCGGTCGCGTCGCGATCAGCGTGCGCGACGGCGTGTGCTTCCTGGCGGCGGTGTTGGCGGTGTGGCAGATGAATGGCTGCGCCGTGTTGCTCGATGCGGCCGATCCACAAGCACCGCGTACGGACCTGGCGCATTGGTTCGGGGCGTCGTGTGTGGTCACCGACGATGCCGTGCTGCCCGTCGCCGCGGCCGGCTCGGGTGCAGCCGGTGCCGATCCGTTCGCGGCGATCAAGCTGACGTCCGGTTCGACCGGCATGCCGCGCGGCATCGGTGTTTCGGCAGAAGCCTTGTGTGCCGACGCCGACCAGCTCGAGGCGACGATGGGCATCGGGGCCGCCGACCGGGTGTTCGGGGCCGTGCCGATGTCGTTCAGCTACGGCGTCGGCAACCTGCTGGTTCCGGCCATCGCCCGCGGCCGCACGCTGGTCCTGCCCGATGCGCAGAACCCGCTCGGCTTCTTGCAGGCGATGCGGCACGGCCTGCCGACGGTGCTGCCGGCGGTCCCCGCCCTGCTGCGCGCGCTGCTGCAGAACGGCATGGAACTGCCGGCCACGCTGCGGCTCGTGCTGTCGGCCGGTGCCTTGTTGCCGCCGCCGGTCGCCGCGGCGTTCCGGGGGCGGTTCGGGCGGCCGGTGCACGCGTTCTACGGTTCGACCGAGTCGGGCGGCATCTGCTTCGACCGCACCGGCACCGCGGCCGAGGCGGGAACGGTCGGCGCGCCGGTCGACGGTGTGCGCGTCGTGCTCGACGACGGTGGGCGGGTGGTGGTGGAGTCGCCCGCGGTCGGCACTGCGCTCGACGAGGTCGCCAACCCGGTGCACGGGCGCTACGTCACCGCCGACCTCGGCGAGTGGCGCGGCGACCAACTGGCGCTGCTCGGCCGCGCCGGGGACGTGTTCGATGTCGGCGGCCACAAGGTGCATCCGCGCGAGATCGAAGGCATCGTCGCCGAAGTGGCCGGGGTCGACGACGTGGTCGTCGTGCCGTGGCGCGACCGCGACGGCCGGGCCGTGTGTGCCGCGCTGGTGGCCGCGCGTGGCGTCGACGACGCCGTGCTCCGCGCGCATTGCGCGCGTCGCCTGCCGCCCGCCAAGGTGCCGCGCTGCATCGCCGTGTTGCCGCAGCTGCCGCGCACGGACCGCGGCAAGCTGCCGCGTGCCGAAGTGGAGCGCTTGCTGCGCGCGATCGACGGGGGAGTCGGGGCGTGAACGGCCCGACGCTGCTCGCGCGCGCGTTCGGAATGCCGTTGCGTTGGCCGCGCAGTGTCGTGGTCGTGGCCCTGTTGCTCACCGCGGTCGCGGCGCTGGGTTGGCGATCGCTGCGGTTCCAGCCCGACGTGGCCCAGTTGCTGCCGGCGGACCACCCGCACGTCGCGATCCACGAACGCTTGGCGGCGAACGAACGGCCGTCGCGGTTGCTGTGGGTGCTGCTCCGCGGCCCCGAAGTCGCGGCTGCGGTGCCGGACCTGGCGCAGCGGTTGCGCGCCTCGCCGCTGGTCGCCGAAGTCGCGTCGACCCGGACCGAGCTGTTCGGGCCGGCGTTGGCGGCGGCGACGCAGGCGCCGTTGTGGGGGCTCGACGACGCCGCGCTCCTGCGTTTGCAGGAGGCGCTGTCGCCCGCCGGTCGGGCCGCGGCGATCGCGTCGCTGCGGGCCGACCTCGCCGACGATCCGATCGCTGCGGGAGAGCTCGCGCGCCAGGATCCGCTCGGGCTGCGGTGGTCGTTCGCCGACCAGGACCTTGCCACGCGATTCGGGCTGCGCCCCGGTACCGACGCGGTCGTGTGGCCGCTCGCGGACGGTTCCGGCGATGCCGCCCTGCTGCGCGTCACCGGGCAACGGGACGCCTATGACGCGGAGTTCGCAACGGGGTTGCTGGCACACGTCGACGCGGTGCTGCAGGGGACCACGCACGACCTGTTCGGTGGCTATGCGGTGGCGCGCGCCGACCAGGCGCGGGTGCGCGCCGATTTCGAGCGGGCCAGCACGTGGTCGGTGGTGGCGATCGCGATCTACCTGGTGTGGGCGATGCGCGGCCTGCGCCTGCCCCTGCTGGTGCAGTTGCCCGCCCTGCTGGCGATCGCGTGGTCGGTGCCGTTCGCGGCGGCCTGCCTCGGGCCGCTGCCGACGGTCGCCGTGGCCGCGGTCGCGGTGTTGGTCGGCCTCGGGGTCGATTTCGCGATCCACTACGCGGCGCGCTACCGCGCGGCCCGCCTGACCGTCGACCACGCCGAAGCGCTGCGCGTGGTGCAGGCGCGCACCGTTCCGGAACTGCTGATCGACATGGCGACCACGGCGGTGACGTTCGTCACGATCGGTTTCGGCCAGCGCGGCGGACTCGCTGCGTTCGGCTGGCTGCTGGCCGCGGGACTCGTCGCCAGCGTGCTGGTCACGACGACCGTGCTGCCGGTGCTGCTGCGCTTCGTCGGCGACCGGCGCGACCCGGAACGCAGCATCGTCGCCGGTCTTGCCGACCGCTGGGGGGCGCGTCGCGGTGCGCGCTTCGTCGGCGGCGGACTGGCGGTCGCTGCGGTGGTCGTGGCCGCGGCGGTCGCGGTGCGCGGCGTGTCGTTGTCGGCCGACGGCGATGCGCTGCGGCCGGCGGACGATCCGGTGCGCGCCACCCGCACCAGGATCGAGACGGTGACGGGATTCGGCACGGTGCCGTGTGCGTTGTTGTGGCCGCTCGCGCGCGACGCCTCGCCGCTGTGGGCCGCCTTGCACGATCTGCAGCAGTCGGGACGGATCCGCTTCTGGACCGGGCTGTCGCGCCACGACACCGCGGCCGGGCGCGCGGCGGTGGCGGCGTTCCGCGCGCAGACGGCCGGTTTCGCCGCGGCGGCGGCGGCCGAGTTTGCGGCGGCCGGATTGTCGGCCGCGGCTCTGCGCCCTGCCCTCGACGAGTTCGAACGACGCTTTGCGCGCGATCCAGACGCGGCCGACGTCCGGCCCCTCTTGCTCGCGTCGGGGGCGCACCGGGTCGTGCTGCTGTGGCCGGTGGGCACACTCGACCGCGCGCGCTTCGAACGACTCCAGATGGACGTACGGCAGAGCATCGGCGGCGATGCGATCGTGCACGGTCCCGCAACGCTGGCTGCGGCGCTCGAGGACGTGCTGCGCGTCGACCTGCAGCGGGCGGCGTGGCTCGCGTTCGGCTTGGCCGCCGTGATGGTCACGGTGTGGCTGCGGTCGGTCCGCCTCGGGTTGCTGGCCTTGCTGCCGGCGTTGTTCGGCACCGCAGCGGTGTTCGGCTGGCTGCTCGCGACCGGAACCCCGCTGACCCTGGTCAGCTTCGTCGTGGTGCCGTTCGTGCTCGGCATCGGCGTCGACGAGGGCGTGCACCTGGTCGGCCACTTCCGTCATGGCGCGGCGGACACGGCCTCGACGGGGGTCGGCATCGTGCGCACCAGTGTCGGCACGGCGCTCGGGTTCCTGGCCCTGGTGTCGGCGGACAGTCCGGGGCTCCGCGAACTCGGCGGCCTCGTCGCCCTCGGCTCGCTCGCGAGCATGTTCGGCTGCCTGTTCGTGCTGGCGCCGTTTCTGCGACGACCCGCTGCCGGCCCGGGTGCCGCCACGTAGCCTCCCGGCATGGGTGCCCGCTCGCTCGTCGTGGTCACAGCGTTGTTCGCCGGGTGCGCCGGGTTCCACGCCCCGCGCGCCGAGACCTTGGCGTCGCTTCGCCCGATGCCGCTCGCGACCCTGGTTCCCGGCCGGTTCGAGGTCGAGATCGAGACGCCAGGGCTGACCGGTACGTTCGACGCGGTGAGTGCGGTGTTCGGCCGCGGCGTGCGCATGCAGTGGTTTCCGGACGTCGGCGGCAAGGTGCTCGACCTGAGGGTCGATGCCGATGCCGTCGTGGCCGACCTGCCTGGGCACCACTACGAGGCGAAGGCGCCGCTCGAGGCGGCCGAACCACACCTCGGGCTCGTGTTCGCGATCGTGCTGGCCGAGCTGTTGGCGCCGGTCACGCCCGAGCGGGTGCGGGGGGAACGGTCGTGCGACGGTGCCACCGAACTGTGCCTGCTCCCGGCGTTGGGGGCCGGCAGCGTCGTTGCGCGCCTGGCAACCGACGGGTCCGTGGCCAGCTACCGGCTGCGGCTCGGCTGGATCGACTGCACGCTGGACGCCGAGGGCACCTTGCGCGGGCGGGATTGCGTCGCGCGGCTGCGTCGCATGCCCGCGGACGAGCGGTAGCCGCTGCCGCGACGAACGTGTATAGGAGGCACGCGTCGGGCCACCACCCCGGCGACGGCCATGCCATGGACCGTTGCCGCGCCCGACGACCTGCTGGCGTCTCGTTCCGCGTTCCGTCGACGACTCCCGTGCAGGGTGTTGCCGCGGAAAGTCCGAAGAACCCCTCCTCCGACGCCTCATGTTTCGCCGCAAGAAGCCGACCGACCAGAACGTAGCTGCCGACGAAGGCCTGCGCCCCGACGACGACATGGTGGTCATCGTCGACCGTTCGGTGAATCCGTACCTCGTGATGTTCCACGACCCGGCCGGCTATCGGGCCGAGCAGGTGCGTGCGCTGCGCAATCGACTGGTGGCGATGAACCCCGACGGCGAGCCGAAGACGCTCGTGGTGACGTCGGCGGTGCGCGAGGAAGGCAAGACGGTCGCGGCGATCAACCTGGCGATGGCGTTGGCCGAACTCGAACGGCACCAGGTCGTCCTGGTCGACGCCGACCTGCGGCGGCCGGCCTGCGAGAAGTACCTCAACCTCAACGCCGAGCCCGGGCTCGCCGACGTGTTGCTGGGCCGGTTGCCGTTGGACAAGGCGCTGCGTCCGGCCGGCCATCGCAACTTGATGCTGCTCGGTGCCGGGACGCGCGTCGACAATCCAGCCGAAGTGCTCGGCACGACGCGGCTCGACGAGTTGTTCCGGCGTTTGAAGGAGGACTACCAGTACGTGGTGGTCGACACGCCGCCGGTGCTGCCTTCGACCGATGCCGGCGTCATGGCGGGGCGTGCCGACGGCACGCTGCTGGTCGTGCGGCTCGAGAAGTCGCAGAAGAAGCAGTCGCGCGATGCCCTGCGGGTGCTGCAGGACATGGGGGCGAACGTGCTCGGCACGTTCGTCAACGAACTGCGTGGCCAGGATCCGGACAGCGATCGGCGCCTGGCCTACGACCCTGCACCGCAAGGCGACGAGGAGTGACGTGGCGAGCTTCAAGGACACCCTGAAGGACGCGGTCCGGCAACTGTCGTTCAAGACCTCGCTCGACAGCCTGAAGAAGAAGGGCGTGCAGCAGGTTTCGGTGCTCGGCCTCGACCGCATCATCTCGTTGATCGAGGCGGCGGTGCACCGGTCGTTGAAGTCACGGCTCGTCGGCATCGAGCGTGAGGCCGTCGCCGATGCGACCAAGGCCGAGTTCCTGCGGCTGCTCCGGTCCAACGAGGACCTGCAACGGCAGAAGAGCGAAGTCGAGGAGGCGCGCGAACGCGCCGAGGACGAGATCGACACGCTCCGGCGTGAGTTGACCCAGAACAACCAGGCGCTGCAGCTCAAGCTCGAGCAGGACGCGCTGGCGCTGGCCACCCGCTACGAGGGCGAGAACGCCGAGATCGCCAAGAAGGTCGCCGCCGTCGTCGCCGGCCTGGCGCAGACACCCGGTGCGACTGCGACCACCGTCGAGCAGCGCTTGATGGAGCTGGTCATGGACGTGGTCTCCGGCGAGCGGCAGTCCGCCGAGGAGGCGCGCCGTGCGCTGCACGACCGCGAGGTCGACAACCTGCAGCGCCGGATCAAGAAGCTCAACGACAACCTGGCCGCGACCGAGCAGCGACTGCAGCAGGTCGCCGCGCTCAAGGACGTCGAAGGCGGCATCTCGTCGGTCTATCGCGAGGTGCAGGGACTGGCCACGGGCGATGCCCAGGTCGGCAAGAAGAAGGAACTGATGGGGGAGATCTTCAAGGCGAACCTGAAGCTGCAGAAGAAGGACAAGCCAGGCGCCTGACGCTCGCCCCGAACCGAACCACTCGAACGAGGAAACGAACAGATGAGCGACTCGAAGCAGGGAGACGGTCCCAAGAAGGACCACGGCGTGCTCTACATCGGCATGGACCTCGGCACGTCGCGGACGTCGGTGTCCGCGAGCAACGGCGTGCGGGAAACGGTCTACTCGATGGTGGGCTACCCGAAGGACGTCGTGAGCCAGAAGCTGCTGAAGAAGGACGTGCTGTTCGGCAAGGAGGCGCTGGAGAAGCGCCTGTCGCTGAAGCTCTACAAGCCGCTCGAGAAGGGCGTGCTGAAATACAGCGGTGACGGCTCGATGGACGCCGAGGCCAAGGCGAACCTGAAGGCGGCGCAGGACCTCATCGGCGAAGCGATCCGCCTGGCCAAGCCGCGCAAGGACGAGCTGGTCTACTGCGTGATCGGAGCGCCGGCCGAGGCGTCGGTGAAGAACCGCGAAGCGATCATCGAAGCGGCGCGGGCCCACGTCGATTCGGTCATGCTGTGCAGCGAGCCGTTCTCGGTCGCCTACGGCCTCGACTGGCTCGAGGACGTGCTGGTCATCGACATCGGTGCAGGCACCACCGACTTGTGCCGCATGCACGGCACGATGCCGGAGGAGGCCGACCAGGTGATGTTCGACATCGCCGGCGACGCAGTCGACGCCGAGTTGTCGCGCCGCATCGAGCAGACCTGCCCCGGGGCGCAGTTCACCATCCACATGGTGAAGGACATCAAGGAGCGCTGGGGTTTCGTCGGCGAGGCATCCGAGCGCTGCATGGTCGACCTGCCGGTGGACGGCAAGCCGACGCCGTTCGACCTCACCGAGCAGATCCGTTCGGCGTGTTCGATCCTGGTCGAGCCGATCGTGAAGGGCATCCACAAGCTCGTCGCTTCGTTCGACCCCGAGTTCCAGACCCGGTTGAAGAACCGCGTGCTGCTGGCGGGCGGTGGCTCGATGGTGAAGGGCCTCGACTCGGCGGTCGAGAAGGCGATGAAGGAGCGGCTCGGCAGCGGCAAGGTGATCCGCATCGAGGAGCCGATCTACGGTGGCGCCAACGGCGCGCTGAAGATCGCGCACGACATGCCCGCCGACTTCTGGGAGCAGCTGCGCTGACGTGCTGCCGGGGCGGGGCTGCGCCGGCGCCCGCCCTGGCGACTACGCCCGGACGCCGTATTCGTCGTTCAGGATCCGGCGCAGTTCGAAGAAGTCGCGGATCTCGTGCTTGGCCTTGGTGGCGCCTTCCTCCTGGGAATGGCGCCCACTGCGACGGATGCGCACGGTGTGCCAGCCTTCGCGGTTGCACGGGTCGATGTCGTGCGTCGGGTTGTCGCCGACGTAGAGGCAGCGCTGCGGTTGGAGCTTCAGCCGCTGCAGCACGCGGCGGTAGAGCTTCGGGTTCGGCTTGCTGAAACCGACCTGGTCGGTGAAGAAGATCGCCGACGGTGTCAGGAACTCGAGGATCTCCAGCCGCACGAGTTTCTCGGCCTGCTTGATCGTGATGCCGGCCGAGACGATGCCGCGCAGCAGGCCCGTGGTGGCGAGCCACTTCAGGACCTCGTAGACGTCGTCGTAGACCTTCAGCTCGCGCCACTTGGTGCCGTGGTAGGCGACGACGCCGGCGGCGACGATCACGGCGCGGGTGTGGCCGTCGAACGATTCCGGGCCGAGGCGATCGAGCACTTTGTCGAAGTGCCCGCCGTAGTTCGACGAGAACTC
>JAEUHV010000143.1 GCA_016794485.1 Planctomycetota bacterium | reverse complement strand
GCCTGCCGCAAGTGGTCGACCTCGGCCGCGGCGGCGAAGCGAAGTTGCGCAGCGACCTCGACCAGACCTGGACGCGAGTGGTCCAGATCGGCGGTGACATCGCGACGCCGTTCCTCGTGTGCGAGCAGGGCGAGTGGTTCTGGCGCGGGTCGATGCCGTGCCCGGACGGCGGCCGCTGGCTGCGCGTGCAGCACGCGCCCGGCGACGTGGTCACCGTCGTCGGCGGCCCCGCGGTGCTGGCGCGCACGCGCCCCGGCCCGGGTTCGCTGCGCACCGTGACGATGCGCGATCCCGAGCCGGGCCGCGTCACCGTGCGCGTGCTGCAGAGCTCGCCGCTCGGCGCTCCGTGCGTCACGATGGGGCGCGACTTCGACGAAGTGAAGCTCGACGGCGAGAGCTGGGCGCACTTCGCCGGACGCACCGTGTTCCTGCCCAATCGCGTCGGCACGTTCCAGGTGACGACGGTCGAACACGCGGGCTCGCCGCCGCCGCACATCGTCGCGACGCGCGCGCCGCTGCAGACCTGCCGCTGGCTCGCGAGCGAACGCACCCTGGTGCTCGGCGTGCCGGGGGAGGCCAGCCGCCCCGCCGAACTGCCGTGGACCGCGGTGCTCGCCGGCCCGGTGCCGACCTCGATCGAGAACGGCGAGATCGTCGACGACACGACCCTGCGCCTGCCCGACATCGCCGAAGTCGGCGCCGCGCGGCAAGGTGGGGTGCTGGTCCGCTTCCGCAACGGCCTGGTGAGGATCCGCTATGGCGATTGATCGAAGCACGTTGGTCACGGCCTGCATCGCGATCGGCGCGGCCGGCGTGGTGTTCGCGTTCCTGCCCGGGGCGTGGCCGGTGCCCGTCGACGACGCGTTCGTGCCCGACCGGGTGATGCCGGCGCTGCGCGCTTCGGCGGCAGCCGTCGATGCGGCCTGTGCGCGCGGCGACGCCGAAGCGTTCGCCTCGGCGACCACCGCCGCGCACCGGGCCGAACTGCAAGCCCGTCTCGCCGTGGTCGACCGCGCGCTCGATGCCGACACCCTGCGTGAACTCGCCGACAACGGCGTGGTCGACTGGCTCGTGGGCGAACCGGTGGCGGGCGTGCACCGTGGGGCCCGCACCGCGGTCGCGGTGGCGCGGCGTTCTGGCGATGGGGTGCAGGTGCTGGCGTTCGAATGGGACGGCCGGCGCTGGCGGTTCGACGGCAGCGAGCAGGCGCAGCAGGCCCGCAGTCCTGCGGCCGCCAAGGCCGCCGTGGAAGCCGTGGCCCGTCGCGTGCGGTAGCTGACCAGGGCGCCCGGCCGCGCTACGCTCGCTGCGCCGATGCCGCCCGTTCCGCCGAGTGCCCCCGCCGAAACCTCGCCGTCCGGTCGTTTCGTGACCCCGCGCGCCTGGGCCGAAGCCCAACTCGGTGCGGCCGCCGAACTGCTGCTCGAGCAGGCCCACCTGGAGAAGAAGGCGGCGGCCGCGGCGATGCAGTTCCTGTTCCGTTTGCCGGTGCAGGTGCCGATCGGGCTCCACCGCGAGCTGTCGGCTCTGGCGCGCGAGGAGCTGGTGCACTTCGAGCGCACCCTGCGTTTGCTCGGCCAGCGCGGCCTCGCCTACGGGCCGCAGCCGCCGTCGGACTACGCCGGCAAGCTGAAGGCCGCGCTCGCGACGACGATGCCCGAACGGCTGGTCGACGAACTGCTGGCGAGCGCTGTGATCGAGGACCGTTCGCACGAACGGTTGCTGCTGCTGGCCGAAGTGTTCGCCGCGACCGATGCGCCGCTCGCCGATTTCTACGCCGATCTCGCCGCGGCCGAATCGCGGCATGGCCCGACCTACGTCGAGGTTGCGGCGGCGGTGCTGCCGGCCGACGTGGTCGTCGCGCGGCACGCGCGCCTGCGGGCGCACGAAGCCGCGGTGCTGCACGCGCTGCCGTTCGCGCACCGCCTGCACAGCGGTTGGCCGGAGTCGTAGCGTGGGCCGCGGCGCACGCCTTCGCCGCTGGCTCGCTGGCAGTGTGCTCGGTCTCGCCGGGCTCGCGGGCGGCATGGTGCTGGCGGGTGGTCCGGTCGCTTGGCCGTTCGACGTGGTCCTCAACCTCGGTGGAGTCGAAGACCATGCGAACCTGCACGCGCCGGCCGACGGCGGTCGCCATGTGGTGGTGCTGGTGCACGGGGTGTTCCGCACCGCGGCATCGCTCGGCCGGCTCGAACGCACGCTCGCGCGCCACGGCTACGAGGTGTGGAACGTCGGCTACGCCAGCACGGCCGACACGCTCGACGCGCACGCGACGACGCTGCACGAAGCGATCGAACGGCGCCGCCCGGGTGCGCCGATCGCGGACGTCGCGTTCGTCGGGCACTCGATGGGCGGGCTCGTGATCCAGGAATACCTGCGGCGGCCCGGGGCGCTGGTGCCGCGGGCGTGCGTCTACCTCGGCACCCCGCACCGCGGGGCGGTGCTGGCCGACTTGCGCCGGCACTGGTTCCTGTTCCGCTGGGCGATGGGCAGCAAGGCCGCGCAGCAGCTTTCGCCGGGCGATGCGTTCCACGGCCGGCCGCTGCCGTGCGCCGCGGTTTCCGGGGTGCTGGTCGGCGACCTCGGCGAAGGCCACGCCGCGATCCCGGGGCCCGACGATGGCACGGTCGGGGTCGCCGAGGCGACCATGCCAGGGGCCAAGGCGGTGCGGCGGGTGCCGTTCGGCCACACCTCGTTGTCGATGGCGCCTGAAGTGCTGCGCCAGGTGCTGCATTTCCTGGCCAAGGGGGCCTTCGCAGACGGGCCGGGCGGACAGTAGAGTGCCGCCCCGCGCGCGGCCCTTCCTCCGGGGGCCAAGACCCTGCGCGCATCGTCCCATGAAGCCCTGGCATCAGACTCTCCTGCTCGGCGCCGGTTTCGGCGTCTCGTTCCTGCTCGGCCAGGCGGTCCCCAACCTGGTCTCGTCCCAAGGCCAGCCCGCCGCGAACCAGCTCACTGCGCAGGGGCGCGGCCCGGTGAATCCGCCGGCGGCGCCGACCGAGCCGGCCACGGGCACCGGCACCGACAACACCCTGGTCTACAGCGAGGAAGGTGGGCATTCGGCCAGTGCCAACGGCTTCGTCGCGGTGACCGGCAGCTATGGCATCGGCACGTCGGTGCTCTACCTGATCGACACGGTGAACCGGCAGCTGGCCGTCTACGAGGCCCGCGGCGGCTCGAGCGAGCAGCGCCGGATCGTGCTGGTGGGGGCGCGGAGGATCGACCTCGACCTGCAGCTGCGCAGCTACAACGACCGCAGCGAGTACGAATACGACGAGCTGCAGGAGCTGTTCGAAAAGCGCGGTCGCAAGGACCACGAGGTCAAGACCGGGCTCGAAGCGGCCCCCGGCGATCGCAAGTAGTGGCTTCCCAATCCCGAATCGTGCGGTAAGCTCCTTCGGCAACCTGGATGGCATTCCGTGCCTCGCTGGGCGCCGTCCGTTTCTCTCCCGTATCTTTCGTCCCCTCTCCCCAAGTCCGTCCCCGCGACGTCGTGAGGTAGGTCCGTGTCCGACAAGAACGATGATTTCCTTTCCTTCGAGAAGGCCCTGCGCGAGCTCAAGATGCGCAGCGAAGAGCTGAAGAAGCTCGTCTCCGAAGGTGAGATCCGTGCGTACCGCGATGGCGATTCGATGAAGTTCCGGCGCGAAGACATCGCGTCGCTCGGCGTCAAGTCGGAAGGCGATACGAAGCTCTCGATGGGCGATGCGCTCGAGGACGACACCGGCATGGTGACCGAGCAGATCTCCGACGAGGACACGCTGCTGGCCGAAGAGGACGTCGTCGAGCAGAAGCCGACGCGCCGCAAGGCCGAGCCGGTCGCTGCCGCCGCCATCGAGCCCGCCGGCAAGGAGCCGATGTGGGTCACGATCGCTGCGTTCCTCGGCCTCGCCGTCTGCCTGTGGGGCTTCGGCGTCAGCTACAGCATCGCGAAGGAGAAGGATCCCAAGGCGGACTTCTTCACGTCGATGTTCGCCGACAAGAAGGCCAAGTAGGAAACGCGCCGCCCGTGAGGGCGGAGCGAGCTGCGTCGCCGCGGCGCGGGGACTGGCTTCGGCGAGGTTGCGCCGATGGCCCGCGGCGGCGGATTGGCGCATGCGCCGCCGCCCCGCCCGCCGGTGGCTTGGTCTGCTTCCGGGGCCACGCCTGCCCGGAAACTCGCGGTGGCTTTCGGCCCGCGCGCTGGCTACGTTCGCGCCCCTGCACGGAATGGCCACCGGTCGGTCAGGCCGTGCACCGTCCCATAGAAACGCGAGGGGGCATTCCATGAAGTACACCTTGACGCTGGTCGCGTTGTTGTCCGCGGCCGCTTGCGTGAGTCCCGAGAGCCACCGCAAGGTGGTCAACGAGAAGAACAACCTGCAGGCGCTGAACGCCAGCATGGCCGACGAGATCAAGAACCTCGCGGCCCTGAACGAGCGGTTGCGCACCGAGAACCGCGACCTGTCCGGTCGCGCCGCCGACGCGGCGTGGATCGCCGACCAGAAGAAGCGCATCGACGAGCTGCTGGCGAAGTACGGCCAGGGTTCACCATCGGCCCAGGATGGGGTCGAGGTCGTGCAGACGCCCGAGGGCTATGCGTTCCGCATCGCCGGCGGCGTGTTGTTCTCGTCGGGCCAGAACACGCTCAGCGACACCGGCAAGCGCACGCTCGACGAGCTGAGCAAGCAACTCGCCGGCCGCAAGATCCGCATCGAAGGCCACACCGACGACCAGCCGATCACGCGCAGCCTGTGGACGAGCAACCTGCATCTGTCGGCGATGCGCGCCCTCGAAGTCGCCAACTACCTGACCGGTTCGGCTGGCCTCAAGGCCGCGGACGTGTCGCTCGCCGGCTACTCGGAGTTCCGGCCTGCGGTGGTGGGCAGCGATGATGCCGCGCGGGCGAAGAACCGCCGCGTCGAGATCCTGATGCTCGAACGGTGAGCGACCGCCGCCGTAGGCCGCACGCCGTTGGCAGCCACCCCTGGGTGGCCTTGGTCGCCATGGCGTTGGGGTTCGGTGCCTGCGACGAACCCGCGGCAACCCCCGGCCGCAGTGGCCGGCTGGGATCGCTGCGGGACCTCGTGTTGTACGAACGGCCTGGCAATGGTCCGGCGGCGAGCCTGTTCGTCGATCGCTTCGAAGTGACGCGCGGCGATTGGGCCGAGTTCGCCGCGACCCCGCGCGGCCGCGCCGTGTCCGCGCAGGAAGTGCCGGTCGCCGGGGCGTCACTGCCGGTCGGGCTGGTCGACCTGCGCCAGGCCCGTGCCTTCGCGGCCTGGCGGTTCCTGCGCTTGCCGCGGCTCGACGAATGGCGCTTCGCCAGCGTCGGCGACGGCAGCAGCATCTACCCGTGGGGCGACCGCATCGACATCGCCCGGGCCAACACCGGTGAACTCGGGCTCGGCCAGCCGACGCCGGTGGGGACGTTCGAGTCCGGACGGCGCGCGGTCGGTGACCCGCCCTACGACCTGATCGGCAACGTGAGCGAGTGGACCGAGACCGTGGCCCCGGAGTGGTGGCGCGACTCGGTCGACCCGACGCAGCCGTCGTCCGGATCGGCCGCGGCACGCGACCGGGTGCTGCGGTCGCCAGCGCTCGCAGCTTGGCAGTACGCCCCCGGCCTGGTCCCGCCAGCATGGGTCGCGGCGGCCGGCGGGGCCGGCGTGGTGCGCTACGTGGTGGGGTCCGACTTCCAGTCGCACATGCAGAACGGTGTCGAGCCGGTGCCGACCGGCGACCGCCGCATGCGCACGGGTTTCCGGCTGTACACGACGCCGGCCGAACTGCTGCAGGCGTTGTGCGCCGACCCGATGGAACTGCAGCCGGCCGATGTCGCCCAGGTGCGGCAGTTCGTGCGGCGCGGCAACCACCGGGAAGTGCTCGTGGCCGCGTGGGCGCAGTGCCTCGGCAGTGTGCAAGGCCTGCCGTCGGGCACTCCGCTCGCCGAGCAGCTGCAGCTGGAACTGTTCGGCAGTTCGCCCGCGGGTCGCTGACGTGGCCGAACGCGATCCGTTCTCGGCATTGCGTGCCCGCATGGATGCGATCGGCTTCCGGCCGAGCAGCGTGCTGGGCCAGAACTTCCTGCTCGATCCGAGCCTGCACCGCTGGATCGCCGAACGGGCCGCCCCGACCGCGGCCGACACGGTGGTCGAGAT
>JAEUHV010000141.1 GCA_016794485.1 Planctomycetota bacterium | reverse complement strand
CATCGCCGCGGCCCACGGCGGGTCCTCGCGGCGCGCGGCGAGGTAGCGCAGGAACGTGCGGCTGCCAGCGAGGCCGGCCTCGGCGAGGCGGAATACCTCCTCGCGCTCCTCGACCGCGCGCTCGTCCTGCGTCGTCGTGCGGCCGCTCTCGACCTTCTTCACCTTCACCTGCTCATAGGCGTAGGAGGGGATCGACGTGCCGAAGAAAGCCTTGCAGACCCAGTTCAGGTGGCCGCCGGTCAGCACGGCCGCAGAGAGGCGCTCGTCGTCGAGCGCAACGAGCAGCGTCGATTCCGCCTCGGACTCCGTGCGCGCGAGATCCACGTGCACGCCGTTGTTCAGATAGAAGCCGCCGAGCTGTTTCGCCTCGCCGACGTCCTTGTCGTCGATCCAGTCGCGCTCGCGGGCCAGCGCGATCGCCTTCTCGTAGTCGACGCGGCTGTCGAGCATGACGAGGCGGAGCCCCTCGTAGGCGGGTACCTGCAGTTTGCCGGTGGCGACGAAGTTCGCGATCGCGGTGCCGCGCAGCGTGTGCCGCAGGATGCGCTCGGTCTGCGCTGCGCTGCGCGCGCTGTGCACGGTGACCTTGCCGGCCTTTGCGCGTACTACGGGCCGGCCGAGCAACTGCGTCAGCAGTGCGCTGCCCGTGGTCACCGCGTCGGGCTCGTCGCCGCGGCTCTCGCCGAGTTCGATCGGCACCTCGAGCCGGCGCGCGTCCTGCAGCGCTCGCTGGATCGCCGCACGGCGCGGCGCGCGTTCGGCCTCGCCGGCCACGCACCAACGTTCGCCGGTGTGTTCGTGGCCGAGCACCTCGTTCGCGGCCGGCACGGCGGCGTCCAACGCCAGCAGCTGGCGCGCGAGATGCCGGCGCGCTTCTTCGTTCGGTGCCTGCGGCAGGCGCGTGGCGAGCAGCACTACCGCCTCGCGCAGCGGTTTCAGTGCCCGCGCGGAGTCTTCGCTCGGCTTCTTGCTGCGCGCGAGGTCCTTCTCGCCGGCCGTGCGCAGCGCCGCGAGGTCCTTCGCCGGCAGGCCGAGCGCGGCGACCACGGCCACGAGCTCGCGCCACTCGTCGCCTCGCCCTCCCTTCGCCAGTTCGGCGGCGGCGCGCTCGAGGCCGCGCAGGTCGGCGCGCGGCACCAGGAGCTCCTGGGCTGGCAGCGCCGCGATACCGCCCCACAACACCAACAGCCTTGCCAGTCCATCGCGATGCGCCAGCATGCGCCCATCGGAGCAGGCGGGGCATGTCGGCGCCAGTACAGCGCGCCTCCGCTGCTTCGCGCTGAACAACTCGAACTACCAGGACCACGAGGAGGCGCGGCGTCGGGCTGCAGAGCCGAAAACTGTCGCGTCACGCGACGTTGCGGCACTGGCGGCCCAAGCTGCGACGACTCGAGAAACACCAGCCGACTTCTGGTTCACGGCACTGGTGAAGCCCACTGGGAGGGCAGATCAGCGATCCGACTTCGTTGCCGGCGACGTTGCCACAGCCTTGCCGAGTTGCCACTGGTCGGCGGCGGCGAGAGCCTTGCGCGCGGAATCGCTCTGCAGCCATTCCTTGGCCGCCGCGTCGGAGCGCAGGTAGGTGTCCCAGAACGCGGTCGACAGGGCCAGGATCGCGCGGTGGTGCGCGGGATCCGGTTTGCCACCGAACAGGCGGCCGCCACCCTCGCCGAACACGCCGTGGTTGGCGCCGTCGAGCACCAGTTCGTAGCGGTCGATCGTCGTCGGCAGCGCCGGGAACACTTCGCGCCGTGACTCGGGCGTCTGGTCGCCGACCGGCGAGTCGTCGGCGGTTCCCGTCATCAGCAGCCACGGGATCGTCACTCCGGCGAATGCGTCCGCGGCCGTGTTGCCGCGCGGGCGACTCGGGCTCATCGGCAGTGCCGCGTCGAGCCGTGCATCGGACCACTTGCGCCCGATCAGCGGCGCCGACTGGCCGCACACCGATTGCGTCGTGAGCGCTCCGAACGAATGGCCGCACATGCCGACGTGCTCGAGGTCGAGGCGACCGTGCAGCGGGTGCTGCGCCTCGGCCTGCCACCGTTCGAGCTGGTCGAGCACGAACGTCACGTCCTGGCAGCGCAGGCGCAGGTTTTCGCCGTTCGCCGCCTTCTGCATCGCCGGCATGCGGTCGCGCAAGGCGACGCCGCGCCAAACCGACTCGTCGCTGCCGGGATGCTGCAGGAACACCGCGACGTAGCCGCGCGCGGCCCAGTGTTCGCCCAGGTACTTGCTGTTGTCGCAGCTGCCGCCGAGGCCGTGGCTCCAGAGCACGACGGGGGCCGCGGACTTCGCCTCGGGCAGGTAGACGCGCAGTGGCAGGGTCCGTTCACGCGTGGCGTCGACGGCAGTGAAGCTCTGCGATGGCGGCGGCGAGCCGGTGCGGGCGAGCGGGTCGTAGGCCGGTTGCTGCGGTGCCTGGCACAACAGCAGGAACGACAGGGTGAACGCGGGCATGGCGGCGATTGGCCCGCCATGTGGTCCGGGGACAGCGCGTCGTGTCAGCCCTTGGCGGGCGTCGCCGTGAGGTCGTGCACGAGCGCCGGCGACAAGCACGCGTGCGTCGGCAGCGCGAGGTCCTTGGGATCGAAGTCGGGCACGGTGATGCACCGGTCGTGGGTGTCGACCGCATGGATCGCCATGGGCTTGCCTTCGCACAGGTCGCCGATGCGGAAACGGTCCGGCTGGCCCGGAGGCAAGGCGCTGTCGTCCGGACCCGTCAGCAGCTGCACGATCGGCTTCTCCGGACACCCGGTCTGTTCGCGCACGACCGCCGCAGCCCCGCTGCGCAGCCGCACGCGCGTGCCGTTCGGGAACAGGCCGATGGTGCGCGCGAACACCCGCAGCCACTGCACGTCGAAGTCGCGTTCGTTGCGGAACATCACCGCGTAGGCCTCGATCGGCGTGAGCGCGCGCTTGTACGGCCGGATCGAGGTGAGCGCTTCGAACACGTCGCACACGCGCACGAGCCGGCTGGTTCCGCCCGGGGCCACCGACACCAGCGACTCCGGGTAGCCCTTGCCGTCCGGGCGCATGTGGTGGCAGAACGCGGCGCAGATGGTGCCGGCGGCGACGTGTTCGTGTTGCTCGAGCAGGATCTGCGCGCCGAGGCGCGGATGCTGCTGCATCCAGTGCCATTCGTCCGCCGTCAGCCGGCCCTGCTTGAACAGGACCTCCTGCGGCACCTTCGACTTGCCGATGTCGTGCAGCAGGGCGGCCGAGCCGACCTGGACCGACTGTTCGCGCGTGGCGCCGACCGCGCGCGCGACCTGCAACGCCAACAAGGCCACCCGCACCGAGTGGCCGACCGTGAAGCGATCGACGTCGTCCTGCGCCGCGAGCGACAGCAGCAGGCTCGGCTCGTCCATGCCGGTCACCGCGCGCTCGACCACGTTGGCGGCGGCGTGCACCGCGAGTTCCTGGTCGCGCAGGGCCCGGGCGTGGGTCTGTTGCAGGCAGTCGGCGAGATCCTGGTACTGGTGCAGCGCGCGGTCCGTGCCGTCGACGCCGCACCGGCGGTCGCTGGGATCGGCGGCCGCGCGCAGCGACACGCGCACGTTGCGCACGCCGAACGCGGCCAGCGCGGCGTCGCGGGTGCTGCGCGCGAACGCGGCGACGTTGTCGTCCAGCAGCAGGAGGTCGTACAGGCGGTTGGCTTCCTCGACGTCGAGGCGCGGGCCGAACGACAGCATCGCGATGCCGCGTTGGCGCAGGTCGCGCAGCAGCGAACGGGCCTGCAGGCTCGGGCCGTCGAGCGACTCGCCGTCGTGGCAGATGCGGTCGTCGGCGCACTGCAGTTGCAGCGGCATGTCGACGCCGAGCGTCGCCGCACGGCGCAGTGCGGTGACCAGGTCGGCGAGCGCGTCGTGCACGTGGCGGCTGTCGCGGTCGTGCATGCGGCGGTTCAAGGCGCCGATCACCAGCGCGTGCGCGAACGTCAGCACGGCGTGCGCGCGCAGGTCGCGGGCGGAAGGCGTTCTCATGCGTCCTCTTCGGCGTCGGCCGCCGCCTGCTGTGCGCTGGCCACCTGGGCGGCGATGCGTTGGACCAGGGTGCCGAGTTCGACGGCGGCCCCGGAATCGCCGGCGAGCACCTTGTCGAGCAGTGGCGTCAGGTCGGCGATTCCCGATCCGGCGTCCTTGCCGAGGATGCCGAAGTCGCGGTGCAGCAGCGTCGTGGCGTGTTTCGCCGTTGGTTCGTGGCCACAGCCGCAGGCATCGGTCAACACCGCCAGGTACTCGCCGGCGAGGCCGGCATCCAGGTGCAGGTCGATCGGGCCGCCGGCGGCGATGCGTGCGGGCAGCGCCATCAGCTCGGCCATGGCCACGGTCTCCAACCGCTTGTCGGCGCCCTCGGGCGGTGGCGTGGTCGTCTCCGGCGGTGGCTCTTGCAGCCGCGACAGCATCGATTCGGCGGTTTCGGCGAGCAGCGATTCGACCATCGGGTCGAACGCGGCGAACACCGACGACGGCAAGGCCGACGAGCGCTTCACCTCGGTGCGCAGGTCCAGCTGGTGCTGGGCCAGGGCCGTCGGATACGAAGCCGTCGCGTCGACGTGGCGCGGATGCTGCATTCGTCGGCTATCGGCGCCGCGCGGGCCGGCGATGTAGTGCTTGCGCCATGGGGGTTTCCCCGGCGTGCGGTTGCGGGCTCCACGCGCAGCCTGCATCCTCGGCGCCCCGCATGGAACGCATCGCCGTCACCGCCGCCGTCCGCACGCCCATCGGCAAGTTCATGGGCGGCCTGTCCGCCCTCTCCGCCGTCGACCTCGGTGCCCACGCCGTGGCCGCAGCGCTCGCTCGCAGCGGCATCGCACCGACCGATGTCGAGGAACTGTACATGGGCCAGGCACGCCAGCTCGGCAGCGGCCCGAACCCGGCCCGGCAGGTGGCGATCAAGGCCGGCTGTGGCGACGGGGCCGTCGCGACGACGGTCAACAAGGCGTGCGGCTCGAGCCTGAAGGCGATCGACCTGGCGCGCGCCGCGATCCTGCTCGACGGCCGCAAGGTGGTGGTCGCCGGCGGCATGGAGAGCATGACGAACATCCCGTTCCTGCTGCCGAACTTCCGCGCCGGCTACCGGCTCGGCCACGTCGAGGTGAAGGACGGCAACTACCAGGACGGGTTCACCTGCGGCATCCTCGGCGAGCCGATGGGCATGACGGCCGAGTACCTCGCCGACGAGTACACGATCGGGCGGCAGGAACAGGACGAGTACGCGCTGCGTTCGCACCAGCTCGGCGAGGCGGCGCAGAAGGCGGGCCGGTTCGGCGACGAGATCGCGCCGGTGACGATCGCCGGCAAGAAGGGACCGACCGTGGTGGCGACCGACGAACACGTGCGCGCCGGGGTCACGATCGACGACCTCGCCAAGCTGCCGCCGGTGTTCCGGCCGAAGGTCGGCTCGGTGCACGCGGGCAACAGCTCGGGCATCACCGACGGTGCCTCCGCCCTCGTGCTGATGCCGGCGAGCGAAGTGGCGCGGCGCGGCCTCACGCCGCTGGCGTGGCTCGGCGCGTCGGCGACCGCGGGTGTGAGCCCGCGCATCATGGGCATCGGACCGGTGCCGGCGGTGCGCACGCTGCTGCAGAAGACCGGGCGCGCGCTGCAGGACTACGACCTCGTCGAGCTCAACGAGGCGTTCGCGGCGCAGATGCTGGCGTGCCTGAAGGACCTGCCGATCGCGCGCGACCGGTTGAACGTGAACGGCGGCGCGATCGCGCTCGGCCACCCGATCGGCGCCACCGGCGCGCGCATCGTCGTGACGCTGCTGCTCGAACTGCGGCGGCGGGGCGGCAA
>JAEUHV010000123.1 GCA_016794485.1 Planctomycetota bacterium | reverse complement strand
CGGCTGCAGTGACAAACCCTTGCGCAACTTCGGGTCGACCCAGCGCGCGGCCACAACCAGCATCTCTTCGTGCAAGCGGGCGGCGTGCGGCCCGTAGAGGGCGAGACGACCGAGCAGCACGACGCGTGGGATCGGGTCCTTGGTCTGCGTCAGGCACGCCCGCGACAGGTCGAAGCTGACGAAGCCCTGCGCGCGGAAGCGACCGAGCAGGCGCTGCGCGATGCGATGCTCCAGGTGCAGGTGCACCTTGCCGTCGTCGAGGTCCCCCTGGTCCTCGAACACGACCGGCCGGATCGTGGCAGCACGGCGCCACTCCCATGGCTTCTGGTCGCGCTCGCGCGGTGTGCGCAGCGAATCCATGGTGTCCGTCCAGCTGGCCTCGGCGGCTGGCAGCTTCTCGACGTCGGGGAAGGTGAACGTGCCGGCGGCGGACTCCCGCAAGGGCGGAGCCTTCTGCAGCTCCAGGGAGCAGGAGAGCGCGTCGCGGAACGCCGCTTCATCAAACCGGATCGCGGTGCGGGAGCGCGCCAGGTCGGTGCGCAGGGCCTCGATCTGGGTGGCGAGGTCTTCCTGACGGTTGCGCGCCGCTTCGAGTTCGCGCTCGACGGTGTCCTTCACCGCCTGCTCGAGGTTCGCGGCGGTGATCGCGTTGGCCTGCTCGTCGACCTTGCTGCGGCGGATGCCGAACTTCATCTGCGCGGCGATGCCGTCATCGAGCACCTGCGACAGGCTGCCGAGTTCGCGCCGGATCGTGTCGGTCTTGCGCACAAGGGCCGCGAGCACGCGGTCCTCTGGACGCTGTGCGTAGACGAAGTAGTGGCACGCGACGGCGTCGGCCTTCTGCAGCTTGCGGTCGATGCGGCCGTTGCGCTGTTCGAGGCGCCCGGGGTTCCACGGCAGGTCGAAGTGGAACAACGTGCGGCAGTGGTTCTGCAGGTTGATGCCCTCGCGGGCAGCATCGGTCGCGATCAGAATGCGCAGCGGGTGCTTCTTCGGGTCGGCGTTGAAGGCGCGCTTCAGCTTCTCGCGCTTCGCCAGCGGGGTCGGCCCGTGGTAGACGTCGATGCGGACCTCGATGTCGTCGGTGTCGTGCAGGGCGGACTGCAACTGCTCGACTAGGTAGCGCTTGGAGTCGTCGTACTCGGTGAAGACCAGCAGGCGCTCGTCGTTCCAGTGCCGGCCATCGAGCATGTGCTTCCGGATCCAGGCGAGGAGGGCGCGCACCTTGGCGTCGGGCCGATGGCGGGCGCCATCGGCGAGGGCGGCCATGCGCGTGAGCAGTTGCCGCTCCTGCTCGATCTGAGCCTGGGACACGGTGCCGGCTCCTGCAGCCATCGTGGCCGCGGTCGCGGCTTCGATCTCGGCGTCCTCCTCCGCTGCCGTGACGGCCTCGTCCTGGGTGACGCGCTCGTCCTCGGCGTCGAGAGTGCGACCGAACAGGGTCGGGACCCGGACCGCCACCGCAGACTCGTGCTGCACCTTGCCGGCGAATTCCCGCCAGTGGCGTTCGGCAGTCTCCTGGTGCTTGCGCAGCGTGCGCGCGAAGGCCTCGATCGAAGAGAGCAGCCGCTGCTGCAGCCCGATCATCAGCATGCCCGACGCGTTCTGCAGCGACTTGGGCGCCCCCTTCATCCGGGCCTCGCGCAGTTCCCGGTACTCGTCGAGCAACGCTGCCAGTTGCAGCTCCGGCGCATCGGCGGGCAGGTTGTCGAGGTTGATCTGCGGCGTGTCGCGCCGCGGGAAGCCGCCCTGGATCTGGCGCAGGTCCTCCTTGAGGCGACGGATGACGACCTGCCGCAGGTTGCCCTCGGCGACCGGGACCCCACGAATGAACCGCTGCGGGTCGAGGATCTCGAGCAAGGCGCTGAAACTGTTGCTGTGGCCGTTGTGCGGCGTCGCCGACAAGAACAAGCGGTGCTCGAAGTGCGGCGCCAGGTCGCGCATGGCCTGGGTCAGCTGGCTGTCGATCGCGTACTTGGAGCCGCTCGACGGTGCGGCGTGGTGCGCCTCGTCGAAGATCAGCAGCGACCGCGGCAACAGCGGGCCCAGCTTGTCCCGCAGCCCTGCCGTGTAGGTCTCGTCGGTCAGCAGCCGCTCCGAGATCAGGAAGCGCGTGTGCGTGCGCCAAGGGTTCGTGCCGTAGCCACGTTCGGCCCGCATGCGCAGCACGTAGTCGCGGTCGAGGATCGCGGTGGTCAAGCCAAAGCGCGCTTCCAGCTCGTCGCGCCACTGCAGCAGGACCGAGGGCGGGCAGACGACGACGATGAAGTCGACCTTGCGCCGCAGCAGCAGCTCGCGCGCGATCAGACCGGCTTCGATGGTCTTGCCGAGGCCGACGTCGTCGGCGATGAACAGGTTGACGCGCGGCAACAGCAGCGCCTTGCGCAGCGGCTCGAGCTGATACGGCTCGATCTTGATGCCGGCCCGGAACGGCGACTGGTAGAGCCTCGGGTCGGTCGCGGTCACGCAGTTCCACCGCATCGTGTGCAGGAACGCTCCGAACAGCCGCGGGTCGTCGAAGCCCTTCTCACCGAGGTGCCGCCAGCCTTCCTCAAGCTGGATCTGGGGGTCGAGCTCTTTCTCCCAGAAGACCTTCAACTGTTCGCCCTGGGCATCGTCCTCGAGGCAAGCGAGGCTGACCTGGGTGCAGTCGTCGTCACCGCGTCGCCGATCGACCGTCTCGACCAGCCACTTGCGCAAACGCAAGGTGACGATCTGGCCAGGCTGGGGTGGAGCGGACCGGGTGGACATGGACGAGCGTTCTCCGTCGTGGACTACTCGACGAGGACTACAGAGCCCCCACTGCGCCAAGGCAAGGGAGCATCCACACCCGACTGGATTCGCGCCCCCTGAGCCAGCCAAGGTCGAGATGACCGGCGAAAAGTGCTAGACGTCAGCAGCCGCCACGAGTCGGCTTGCCTTGACCCGCAGTGCCCGCGCCAAGGCGAAGATGGTCACCACCGTTGGGTTGCGGACCCCTCGCTCGACGCCGGAGACGTAGGTGCGGTCCAGGTCCGCCTCGAAGCCAAGTTCCTCCTGGGACAGGCCCCTCGCCTCGCGCTGCGCGCGGACGGCGGCTCCGAACCTTCGCAGGAAGGCCCGGACTTCGGGAGCCCTTGGCTTCACGCGAGCAAGGGTCCGGTTGCGTAGACGGAGGGTCTACGGACTAAAAGTCACACCCTATAGACAGGCGATGACACGCATTGTCAGCTACGGCTCACGACGACGAACGGAGACAACTGATGACGATGAAGCAGATCCAACGCCTGTGCGTGGCATCGATGCTGCAAGCCGCTGTCACCGCTCAAGTGACGTGGCAGCAGGCGGCTTCCACCGGACCTTCGGCACGCGCGAACCATGCCATGGCGTACGACAGTCTTCGAGGGCGAACGGTGTTGTTCGGCGGCTACGACGGTGCTGATCGCGGTGACACCTGGGAATGGAACGGCACCAATTGGCTGCAGGTCGCCTCTGGAGGCCCGACGCCCAGGCACTTCAGTGCCCTGGCCTTCGACAGTCAGCGGGGGCGGACGGTTCTCTTCGGTGGATGGGATCAAAGCCCTGCGACGTTCCTCAACGATACCTGGGAATGGAATGGATCCGTCTGGGCTTTGGTTTCGACCTCTGGTCCGACTCCGCGGTTTGGACACGCCATGGCCTACGACAGCCTGCGTAGCTGTGTGGTCTTCTTCGGCGGCGCGACGGGCAGTGGCTTCCCAAGCGATACTTGGGAATGGGACGGAGCAAGTTGGACTCTTCGCAGTAGTGCGGGACCATCCGGTCGCTGGTGCCACGGGATGGCGTATGACAGCCGACGTGGGCGCACAGTCCTCTTTGGAGGCAACGGTAGTGCGGCATACTCAGACACTTGGGAGTGGGATGGAACTGCCTGGTCGCTTGTGGCCACCACAGGACCATCCGCGCGCAACGTCCACTCTTTGGCTTTCGACACCCATCGCGGTCGAACAGTTCTCTTTGGTGGTGGTGGCATCGGAGGCTTGGCCAACGACACTTGGGAGTGGAACGGAAACTTCTGGACGGTAGCAGCAATCACCGGACCAGCTCCGCGCAGCGAACACGCGGTCGCCTACGACATCCAGCGTGCCCGAACGATCGTGTTCGGCGGGTATCAGGCTCCTCAACTCTTGGGCGACACCTGGGAGTGTTGGGACCCGAATCCAGCCGTGGCCTCGGCAAGCACCTTCGGCAGCGGCTGTGGCCTTCCCGCTCTCGCGTTGTCCCCGGATGTGAATGCACCGCCAGCGATCGGAACGACAGCGCAAGCCTTCTTGACGAGCGTGCCGTCCACTCTCGCCTTCGTCGCGATCGGGTGGAGCAACACGACGGCAGGCCCGTTCCAGCTACCGATCCCCCTCGACAGCTACGGCATGCAGGGTTGCTTCATGCGGCAGTCGACGGACGTTCTGGGGCAGCCGGTCACACTCACTGGCCCCAGCTCAGCGACCTACGCACTGCTGATCCCGAACTCGGGGATGCTCGTTGGTCGGCACCTCTACTTGCAGGCATGGGCCGTGGCGCAGGGGATCAACACCGCGAACATCATCGTCAGCAACGGCCTCGACTGGCATGTCGGGTACTGACCGCGAGCGGCAACTGGACTACGTCCGGCAAGCTCGCGGTGCCGCCGCGGAGGACGTATCGGCCGCTTCGCGCCGCCGCCGCGCGGTCTCCAGCAGATCCTCGATTCGTCGAATGCGTTCGGCCTCAGACAGCTGGCTCGGCGGGCCCTCTGCTTCAGCCGACTCGTCCTTCCCGCACAGCCTTTCGATCAGGAACTTCGCAGCAGCGACGTCGCCTTCACGCGCCTGACGGAGCAGCGCGGTGAAGACCTCGATGATGGCGCCCTCGATGCAGAACCCGGTCAGCTCGGCGTGCGCGGCGACGACGGCACGGAAATCGAGGCCGCGAGGTCGGCCCGGGCCACCAGGGTTGCCTTTGGCGAAGCGACCCGTTCGCCCGCGTCCGTTTTCCGCCGTCTGAGTCGGTGCCATGAGAACTGCGCAGCATTCTACCACCCTCGCCTCGCCACGACCCCGCCGCTGCCAGCGTTGCGAAGATCGCGACATGTCCAGGAATCGTGAGCATGCACGAACGCACCTGTCCCTCAGAATATCGATGCCCTATGCCGGAGTGAACACGCAGCCCACTGGGGGCCTCGGGCTACTGCTGCGCCGAGCCTCTCATGCTGAGCCCTCGCTCAAACGTCCCGACGTCCCGGAATCGTCCGCCCCACGGTGGGACGACGTCCCAGACGTCCCAGGGGTTTGGGGGGCTGCACCGCCCCCGCCCTGGGACGTCGAGATGCGATACGTCCGACGCCGCAGTGAGCCCGTCGAGACGATTCGACCCGCGGTCAGCGCCCGGTCGAAGGCTGCGCGGCCATCCTGCAAGCGGAGACGGGCCTTCTTGACGATCGTGTCGATTCGCGTTGCGTGGCCAAGCTGACGAAGCGCGTCGACAACGGCATCGACGTCGGCGGCGTCGTCGGCGGCAGGATCGGCGGGGACCGAGGCGTGGGCGACCGTCGGCATAGCGACCACACTTGTCCGCTGCGCCCCACCGTGGCCGACGTAACCGACCGTGCGCAGAGCGACGAACCAATTCGGCGCACGCTCGCCGTCGCGCTGTTTCGCGACTTGAATGTTCACGCAGTCACTGTCGCCGCTCGCTGAGAGGATGGTGTCTGCCGAACCCGCCCAAGCGGTTGAGCCGCGAAGAGCAGCCATGGCGCCTCCGTTAGGCGCCCCGGACTGCGGCTTGCGCTCGTGGTGCAGCAGCATCAAGGCCATGCCGTACTCGACGGCGATTCTCTGCAGATCCGCCATAGCAGGAGCGACGAACTCGGCCTTGTCCTCAGACTCTGCCCAGTGGCCCGACAGCGTGTCGATCACGGCGAACCGAACTGGCGAACCTCGCGTCGTGGCGCCGATGACCGACTGTCGAAGTGTGGAGCGACCGGCTTCCGTCGAAAGCGACGGAAGACCTGAAACAAGGTCGAATATGCGCCCATCGGGTAGAACGGGCTGCAAGCCGTGCGCTGCGTGCCATGCTGCTGCGCGCGCCCCGAGGCCGGCCATCCCTTCGCTCGCGAAGTAGAGCACGCTACCGCCTGCCACTGCGTGGCCGCGGTAGTCGCGCCCATGGGCGATGTGCAACGCTAGGTCCAGCGCGATCGCGGTCTTGCCGACATTCGCGACACCGCCCAGGATCCCGACTCCGATCTTGGGGATCAACCTGTCTGCAAGCCACTCGATCGGCGGGGCGGCGATCGCCTCCGCAAGCGAGACGACGCGCAAGATCGTCGTCGTTGGACGAATGGCGGGTGCGCATGGCTGTTTGCTTTGCGACGGCGCCAGTGGCGTGCCCAGGTCCTCGAATACCACCTCGGGTCGCAACCGACGAGCCGCTGAGCGCTCGATCTCAGCAGAGACCCACTTCTCACGTGTGTACTTCTTCGGGTCGCACGAGCCCTCAACCGCACCCTGCCCGAAAGCAGTATGGTCAAGAAGCCATTCTAGCGCGGCCTCGCCGTGGCCGTGAGCACATGCAAGTGCGAGCGGTACAAGCAAGTTGAACACCTCGCTCGGGCTCTTGCTCGGAAGAATGGACCTCCACTCGCCTGCGATCATCTCCCGCCCCTTCGAGTGCTTCAGCACCTCCGCGGTGATCTCTTCCATGGAGGGGGGATCGCCCTCGCCTTTGACGGCCTCAAGAGCGACACGCGGTCCGACGTCTTTGGTCACGCGCATGCCAAACTCATCGACGATCGCGTCGAGACTCTCGATCACGACCACCTTGTCGTTCGCACCATCAAGGCGTAGCCCGGTCATCGTCACGTAGCCCGCGGGGCCAAGGCCGAACAGCTGGATCTGCGGCCTCTTGGTCACGCCATCCGGTGCGGGATGAGGCACATCGACCTTCGCCCGCACGTCCGCGGGCAACGAGGCTAGCGCCACCACGATTCGCAAGCCGGTTCCACTCGGACTGACCTCGGTGTATGTGTTCTTGCACGACTCGACCACCTTGATGGCCCAGGATGCGACCTCGCCGGTAGCCGTGTCACGGCAAGCGTCGAGGTCGAGCAGCAGGATGTAGACAGACGAATCGTTATCCCTCTTGATGACGATCGAGTTGGTCACGCACAGGCCGATCCCACTCTCGCCGGTGCGCTCATCTTGATTGACCTCGTCGAAGGTCCTGCACGACTGAATGTGCTCGGCTGCTGTCGACTGATCCGGAACCTTCGTCGGCCGCCCGCCATGAGACGCCCGGAGCCGCCAGCGAAGCCAGCGCCTCAACTGACGAAGGCAGACGGGCGGGTCGCCAGGGATGACGGAGCACTTCACTTTGCGCCCTCCCTCGACACGAAACTCGCGAGGTCTGAACGCAGTACCCGAACACGGCGACCTGCCCGGATGCAGCGTAGAACACCGTCGGCAATCCAGCGACGCACAGATCGCTCGCGCACGTCAAGGAAGTCGCAGACCGCGCCGACAGTGAGAACGCGAGGCAGATCCGCAAAGTCGGCGGGCAGTTCGGGGGTCGAAGACCGGCGGGCACGCGAGTTCATGCCCTGAAGTGCTACCGGCTGACGTGAGACCATGAGTCCTTGAAACCGGGACAGCGGGCATCGGTCACCGCAATCATTCCGGCATCGAGCGGCACGCTCACCACGAGCTGAATGGCACCGAGCGGCACGGATACTTCACGACCGGTGGTGAGATTCGGAGGCACGCGATCGATCGCACACCGCGCGAGCGTTCGCGAGCTCGCGGAATGGTCGAATCGCCGACCGCGATGTCGCGGCGCATCGCGCCATCGTGGCGAGCTGGTGCTTGGTAGTCCGCTACGGCTCCGGAGCATCGTTCGCGTCGACCGTCGCCGCACCCTCTGTCGCATCGGTCGAAGTAGACGACAACCGACGCTTCTTGAACGCGTCGAACCGCGCAGTGAGCACGTAAATGTAGTCGCAGATCGCGGTGACGAAATGCAGTAGGTCGGTCGCGTCTTCCTTGCTGATCCTCTCTTCGCTCGCGTGCGCAGCGGTGTTCCGAACCCTGCGCAACGCGTCGCCCCACTCTGCCAACCTTTGGTCGATGAGGCCCTGTGCACGAAGCTCCGGGATCCCCTTCGCGAGCGTGGTGTTCACGCCGTGATGCTCGCAGATGCCTTCGAGGGCTCGCCCGCACATCACCGCGCACGCGGTGTGGGCGCCGGCCCGGTGACAGCGATCGGCCTCGTCAAGAGACACCTGCACGATCGGGGGAATTGAGGCATGCGATGCGCGCGCAGGCTCCGGCCACACGCGAACAGGTTTGCCCCATCTCGGCCCGTCGAAGTCCATGTCAACGCAATCTTCCCGCGCGACCAGAGGGTTGTCGCACTGCGGGCACTTGCAGAGGCTGACCCGATGGTCGGGATAACCGTAGCTTTCTTCATCGCCGATGTGAACCGTGTGGTAAGCACGAACAGGTGCCAAGACACGCAGCTGGCAGTGCGGACAGTCCACGCTCAGGTTGCGATCCGTCATCCGGCTGATCTCCTCGCGGCCGACAGCTTCAACAACGGAAGCTCACCGGACGGACAGCCTAGCGGGCGCCGCCGACCTTTGTCCACCGAATGAGAAGGACAGCTGGACAGCGGGTGGATGGTGCGGCACGCAGTGAAGCAGGGAGTCGCGGAGCGCCGATGGAATGGCGGGACGGCGGGAGCACGCCTTAGGATACCGCGTATACTACCGACGTCACACGGAGCCCTGCCGCGAGCACGACCACGAACACCTCGAACCCGATGCGGGGCCTCTACGATCGGCTCCGAGCGATTGGACTACCCACGCCCTACGTGCGGCGGTACCTACTTCCGGACTGGTGGGACGACCAAGCAGCTGCCGCGCCGGCCGGCTTCACTGAAGCCGTGTGGACGATCGCGCGACACCTCGGGGTCGCCCCCGCACAGCTTCGTGAGGCGACGCAGGCCTTGCAGCTCCCCGCGAGTAAGCGCGTCCACTACAAGCTGAAGACGAACGTTCAACCGGAGTCGGTTGCGATCGCGCGCCTCCTCGCCGAGCAGGTGGCGAAGTTCGTCGCGCTCGGAACGCCGGACCCGATGATCCGGCCCTATCCCACCGCGGAGGCGGTGAGGGCGGCGATCCTAGAGAAGGGCGCGCCCTGGGTCAGCTTCACGCAGCTCGTCGACTACTGTTGGTCGCTCGGCGTACCTGTCGTTCACCTCTCGACCCTGCCGACGGGCGCGAAGAAAATGGAAGGCATGGCGGTGTCTGTTGGCGATCGCCCGGCGATCGTGCTGACGGGCAAGAAGGGGCCGGCGTGGATGCTGTTCGTGCTCGCACACGAGTTGGGGCACATTTGCTCCGGCCACGTCGATGACAACAGCTCGGTCATCGACGGCGACATCGACGAGGGCAGCAACGACCCGCAGGAGAAGCAAGCGAACGCGTTCGCCCTCGCTGTGATTACGGGCAGCCCGACGATGCGCGTGCTACCGCGGGAACGTTGGCTCCCCGCACCTCAGCTGGCTGCAGCAGCCCACGCCCTTGGGGCGAAGAAGTCGATCGATCCCGGGCACATCGTCCTGAACTACGCGCACTCGATGGGCCATACCTTCTGGGGGGTCGCGAACTCGGCGTTGAAGCAACTCCCCTCCGAGGGCGACGCGCTGGCGATCCTTCGCGAGAATTTGTCGGCGAAGTTGGACTGGTCGAATCTGCCGAAGGAAGCAGCCGAGTTTGTTGCGCGCATGGCTGAACTCGGGACGGCTAGTCCGCAGCCCTGACACCGCGCAGCCTTGAACCTGTTCGCCGACAACGACGTGATCGCGAAGCTGGCGGCGTGGGATCTGTTGGATGCAGGAATCAAAGCGTGCGGCCTTCAGGTCGCGAACGTCCGCTACCTACCCAGCGCGCCGTTCGTCCTCGGCGTGCGCGGCAAGATGCCGTGCAAGTATCCGCCCGTCGTGCAGGAGCGGCTGCGAGCACTGTTCGCGAGCGCGCAGCAATGCGGCGACTCGCGCGACGACGCTCTCGCAGACGTAGTCGGCATCGACCCTGGCGATTCAATCCTCCTGTCTCAGTCCGCGAGCACCACAAGCTCGTTTCTCATGACTGGCGACAAGAAGTGCATCCGCGCGGTCGTCGCCGAGCCGAGGTGCGCCGTGCTCGTGACGAACCTCCGTGAGCGTGTCTTCTGTCTGGAGCAGGTTCTCTTGCGAGCGATCAGCCAGATCACCTTCGACGAGGTGAAGCGACGAGTCGTCGAGTCGGGGCTTCTGACTGTGGACACGGCGGTCGCAGCCGCGTTCGGCTCCGGGCTACTAGCCGATCAGCTGAACGCCTGCGGCGCGTTGGAGCAGCGCGTGCAGGCACTCGCCGCAGTGGCCGGCGGCATGTTGGTGCCACACCCGTTCACGTTCCTCGGGAACGGATTTGGCAACCGGTCGGTGTGAAGGTCAGTTGTTTTCGCCGTTGTCAGCAGCCCGCGCGAGAAGTGCTTCGAGGTCGGCCCGGATCCTCACCGGCAGAGCCCGATACCCGGCCCTAACCAGACAGCGAAGCAGCGCACCCAGCTCAGTGACCAGCACGGCGGTAGTGTCTGCCTCTGGCCGAGGCACGCGTCGTCCATCGCCCGACGCCATGACCGTGGACGGCTCCTCAACGACGTCGGCGCCGTTCTTGGTGCCACCCTTGGTGCCATCGCCCTGCAACCCAGCATCCATGCGGCCTTCCTGCGGGTTCGATTCCCGCCGCCTCCACCATTCCCCCGCGCGCGCAAAGGCGCGCGGGGGGTCGTTCTTCGGGCCCGCCACTCGGGTTGCATCCTGCGGCGGCGCCCTACGGACGAAACGGCGATTCCCCGCCGTGCCATTCGTCCCTCGGACCGGGGTCGGACGCGATCAGAGATCGCCGATGAACCACTCGACGCCGTTGCTGACGATCACCGACAGTGCGTTGGCGCCCGGCGCGAACGCGTACCCCTGCAAGTAGACGCGGGTACCGACCAGGCCCAACACGTTTGGCAGCGCCGTGGTGAACTCGGCACTGCCGGGCCCGGTCGCGACCGCCGGCAACCCGAAGACATCGGTCGATTGCAGCAAATCGCAGCCTTGCATGCCGATGCCGCCGAGCGTGACCGGCAAGGCGAACGGGCCGTACTGCGAGCGGCTCCAACCGATGGCCACCGCCGCGACCGTCGTCGGCACGCCGGCGAGCGTCGCGCCGCCGTTCTGACCGATGACCGGACGTTGGCCGGCCGCCGTCGCCAACGCGAGCGGCGGATTGCCACAGCCGTTGCCGAACGGCGTGGCGGTGGCCACGGTCCCAAGCTGACCGCGGGTCCATGTCTGGTCGCCGTTGGTGTTGCCGCCGAACAACACGAGGCGTTGCCGCTGGTCATCGAACGCCATCGACACCCCGTAACGCGCCGTCGGGCTCGTAACCGGACTCGCCTGCGCCCAGGCCGTGCCGTCCCATTCCTCGGTGTCGACTGGGCCCGGCGACGAGTTGTTTTCGCCGCCGAACAGGGTCACTCGCTGGCGCACCGCGTCGTAGGCCATGCCGAAGTTGCGGCGGCCACTCGTCAGCGGGCCGGTCGTCGGCCGCTGCTGCCAGTTCG
>JAEUHV010000120.1 GCA_016794485.1 Planctomycetota bacterium | reverse complement strand
TTCTCGAGATCGCAGTCCCGGTCGACCAGGATGCTGTCCTTGCCACCCATCTCGGCGACCAGGCGCTTCATCCAGATCTGGCCCGGCTGCGTCTTCGACGCTTTCTCGAAGATCCACAAGCCGACGTCGCGGCTGCCGGTGAACGAGACGAAGCGCGTCAGCTTGTGCTGCACCGCCGCACCGCCGACTTCACTGCCCGGGCCGGTGATGAAGTTCAGCACGTGCTTGGGCAGGCCGCATTCGTACATCAGTTCGACCCACACCGCCGCCACCGCGGGCGACTGGCTCGCCGGCTTGAGCACGACGGTGTTGCCGGCGAGCAGCGCTGCCGACGCCATGCCGGCCATGATCGCCAGCGGGAAGTTCCACGGCGGGATGATCGCGCCCACGCCGAGGGGGATGTAGATCATCTGGTTGCGTTCGCCGGCGACCGGAACGACCGGCTGCGGCTCGGCCATGCGCAGCATCTGGCCGGCGTAGTATTCCAGGAAGTCGATGGCCTCGGCGGTGTCGGCGTCGGCTTCGGCCCAGCTCTTGCCGACTTCGTGGCAGAGCAGGGCCGAGAACTCGTGCTTGCGTTCGCGCATCTTCTGCGCGGCATCGAGGAACACCCGCACGCGATCCTGCACCGGCGTGTGCGCCCAGGCCGGGAACGCGGCGTGCGCCTTCTCGACCGCGAGGTTGGCCTCAGCCGCGGTCAGCTTCTGGTACTTGCCGATCCGGATCGTGGTGTCGCCCGGATCGAAGACCTCGAACGTGTCCTTGCCCCGCACTTCCTCGCCGCCGATCCAGCACGGCCAGGTACGGCCGAGCACTTCGCGGCGGACTTTCTGCAGGGCCTGCTGGAAGGCCTGTTGGTTGGCGGGATCAGTGAAGTCGGTGAAGGGTTCGTTGGTGAACTCGGGCAACTGCACGGGGCCGTCCTCGCGATGCGGTCGGGGATTCGGGAAGGCCGCCAGGATGCGGACGCGCCGGAAAGAACGCAAGCGACCTGCCGGGAGGTGGCCGGCAGGCCGCTGCGGGGATCAGGGAATCGGTCGGGCGCGGTCGGAGAGAGTCGTCGTTCGTTCGGGCGGGGAAACTGTCAGGGGCGGGAGTCGGGGAGCAGCATCGAGGTCGGCGCGGGGGCGCCGTTCACGAGGCCTGCCACTTGTGGCGTTGCACGGTGTCGGCGAAGCGCGTGTCGTCGTCGCGGTTGAAGAGGCGGACGCGGCCGCCGCAGTCGACACAGTAGCTGTGGTTCACGCTCATCAGGAACCGGACGTAGCCCTTGCACTGCTCGCACCACTTCTGCTCGTTGTAGAACTCGGTGTTGCTCATCGTGGAGAGGTTCGTCAGGTTGCGGGCGTTGGTCACGAACGCCAGAAAGCAACCGGCTTGCCAAGCTCCGTCATGCGGCCGCCGGCGGTGTCGACGTCGCGGTGGCAACGGGCTGCCGCGGGATTCCGGCGCGTGCGGCAGCGCATGGTGTCCGCGGTCGGCACCGTCGCGCAGCGGCGACGGTCGGGCCACTGCGCCGGTTCTTCGCGGGCCAGAGGCGGCCATGCGTCCGGCCCGACGCGCCCGGCGTCGCGGTGTCGCGACGGTCCGGTGGATGCGACGGTTGCCAACGGGCCGTGTCGCCGCCAGCATCCGGCACATGCGCAAATTCGCTGTCGTTCTCCCGTTCCTGTTCCTGGTCGCCGGGTGTGGCGAGAAGGCCAAAGCCGGCGCGACCGAGACCACGCCGGCCGTCGGTGCCGCCAAGGACCTGCTGGGCAAGGCGTCCGACCTGGTGCAGAAGGCGGCGAACCTCGACCAGGTGAAGACCACGTTCGGCGATCTCGGCAAGACCTTGCAGGGCATCACCGATGGTGCGTCCGCCGAGCAGGCCAAGGCCAAGCTCGGCGACTACGTGAAGACGCTGCAGGGGCAGTTGGGCGACGGCACGATCGCGAAGTGGACGTCGAGCCTCGGCAGCACGGGCGAAGGGCTCGTAAAGCAGGTGGTGGACCAGGCGAACAGGTTGGCTGCCAATCCAGACGTGCAGAAGGCGATCGGTCCGGTGCTCGAACAGGTGAAGGCGCTCTTCGCGAAGTGATCGCGCGCTCCGTTGCCGTGGTCAGCGCCGCGCCAGTGCGGCCTGCAGTTCTGCTTGCACCAGCGGCTCGGTCTCGGTCGCGAGCGCGGTCTCGAGCTCAGGCCGGCGTGGGTCGATCGCCGCGATCGCCCATGCTGCGTGGCCGCGCACGATCGGGTCGTCGTCGCGCAACGCGATGAACAGCGGCGGCAGCGCCGCGTCGTCGCCGCGATTGCCGAGCGCCACGGCGGCATTGCGCCGCAGGCCGGAACGGGTCGCTCGCCGCATCGCCGTGCCGACGAACTCGGACTGGTAGCGGGCTTCGTCCATCGCCAGCACGTCGACCAGCGTCCACGTCTGCACGATCCGATGCGGTTGCAGGTCGCGCGGCCGCGCTGCGTCGCGTTCGTGCAGCCGAGCGCTCTTCCTGGTGAACGGACACACCTCGAGGCAGACGTCGCAACCGAACAGCCACTGCCCTTGCGGCTGGCGCAGCTCGGTCGGAACGAAGCCGCGCAGTTCGATCGTGGTGTAGCTGAGGCAGCGTCGGGCATCGACCTGGAACGGTGCGGTGATCGCGCCGGTCGGACAGGCGTCGAGGCACGCGGTGCACGTCCCACAGCTGCCCGCGGCCGGAGCGTCGAACGGCAGGTCCATGCCGGTGAGCAGTTCGGCGAGCTGCAAATAGGGGCCGTGCGTGGGCGAGATCACCATGGCACTCTTGGCCAGGAACCCGATGCCGGCACGAACGGCGAGCGCGCGTTCGAGCACCGGCACTGCGTCGGCGCCGCCGTTCATCGAGCCGTACGCGACTCCAGCCGCTTCGAGCCGTTCGCGCAGCGAGAACACGCGGTCGCGCAGCCAGCGGTGGTAGTCGCGGCCGACGGCGTAGCGGGCGACGCGGCCGCCGTCCGGCAACGCTGCGGCCGGGCCGCCGTAGTCGACCGCCAGAGCGATCGTCGACCGCACGCCAGCGCGCCACCGGCTCGGATCCTGGATCCGTTCGCGGTTGTCGGCGAGGTACCGCATCGTGCCGTGCCGTTCCTGCTCCAGCCATCGCAGGAAGTGCGCCGCGTGTTCGCCTGGATCGGCCGGTCCGAACCGGACGACGTCGAAGCCGATTTCGTGGGCGATGCTCCGGATCGTGTCGGGGGAAGGCTCTGCCACCGTCACCTCCTGGTGCCGCACGCGGCAGGCGTCGAAGCGGCCCCGGCCGCTGTCCTGTTCTTCGACAGTTCGCGTGCCAGCCGCTGCGGGCTTCGGTTCGAAGCCGCGGCCGGCCGGTGCACGTGGTCGAAGCGGCGCGAACGAGGCATTGCGGCAATCTACGCCAGCCGCGCTCGATTCGCGGCTCAAGAACCCCGCGCGCCCCTTCCGATGCGGCAGTTGCCGTTGGCAACGGGACCTTTCCGAGTCTGTTCGACGGCGAGTGCTTCATGTCTCCGAACCAGACCGGCGTTGTCCTTCCCGAGTCGACCGACTACGTGCTGCCCGTGCCGCCACCGAAGGCAGGCGAAGTCGTGGTCGTGGCCAGCCACCGCGATGCGGCGGCGTCGCTGCGGCGCGGCGGCGAAGTCGCGCGCACGCTCGGCGACCGGTTCCTGGCCCTGGCCGAGAGCCAGCAGTTGTTCGCCGACGAACTACGGCAGCGTCTCGGGTCGCTCGACACGGCGATCGCCGAGGACTCGCGGGCGCAATTGAAGGGGGCCGTGCGGGAGATTCTCGGCGTCCTCGATTGGTGCGACCAGGTCCAGTCGGACCTCGTGCGGGACTGTCGGCTGGCCGCAGCAGGGGCGGAGCCGGTCGATGTGGCTGAAGTCGCGGCGATCGCCGCTGCGGAGCGTCAGTCCAGTGAGCAGCCGGTGGTCGTGACCGGGACCTCGGGCCCGTGGTGGGGCGCCGCGTCTCTGCTGCTGGAGTTGCTGCAGCATGCGCTGGATCTCGTCGCCGAGCGGACGCAGGGGATCGGTGCGCGGTTCGTGGAGGTGGACCAGCAGGCGGCCGGCATCCAGGTCTGGGTCCATGGCGTCGGCGAGCCCGCGGACCAGGTCGATGCACAAGCGATCGAACGCTTCCGTCGGGCAGCCCAGGCGATCGGCGCGATCGTGCGCCCGGACGCGCTGGGTCCCGGCGGGGTTGGCATGGTGCTCGTGCTGCCCGTGGCGTCGTGATCCCGGTGGCGTAGGTGGGCTGGGTGGAACTGCGGGGAAATCGGCGGCTGCGCCGGGGCTTCCCCTGTTACTTCCCAGACACACCTGGATATGGCAAGATGACCGGCAGCGTGGGCTACCGGTCCGTGGAGCGACCGACCCCCGTCGTCTTGCCATGCTACACGTCCACCAAAGCCCGATCGAAGCAACGACGCTGCGCCGTCGGCTGTTCGAGCTTTGGGAACGTACGGGCGTGCCCGGCTTGCAGCGACTCGCGCAGGGGCTGCCGCCGCACGAGCGCGCCGCCATTGCCAGCGACCAGGACTTCCTCGACTGGGTCAGCACGACCCTGATGGATGCATTCAAGACCACCGGCGATCCGGAGGTCTTCGCATTGCTGTTCGAGCTGAATCGGGGCTCCTTCCTGCACTCGATCCAGAGCGGCC
>JAEUHV010000108.1 GCA_016794485.1 Planctomycetota bacterium | reverse complement strand
TGCCTACATGGCGCTGCCGTTCACCGACCCGGTGCCGTCGGTGGACGGCAAGGCGCCGACCGGCGACCAGGCGTGGACGTGCTTCCTCGCCGCGCAGAACTTCAAGGGGCCGATCGCGTACTACGTCCCGGAGACGTGGAGCAAGATCGCCGACGTGTTCCGCCAACCGTTCCTGCACGGCCGCTGCCTCGACACCCGGGCCGGACTCGCGGGCGGCGGCGCGATGGAGATCAACACCGTGCCGCAGCTCACCGCGGCCGCCCGCGACGGTGCGCGCTTCTCGAAGATTCCGGCGCTGCGGTTCCCCGTCGACGCGAACGGCCGCGCGGTCTTGGTGCAGGACGTCACCTACTACTCGAAGAAGGCCCTCTACGACCAATTCCTGGCATGGCGCCGCGGCGGAGCGGCACCGAGCGGTCGCTTCGCCGCAGAGGGCGCGTTCGTCGCCAGGCTGAGCACGCGCACGCCGGGCTTCGACCAGGACCAGAAGCGAATCGATGGCGTCGCCGGCACGTTCGACACGCAGGTGTTCGCGGACAACACGTGGGGCCTGGTCTGGAAGGACGGCACCCATGCGCCGCGCGGGCAGTTTCCGCAGTACTTCCGCCACGAAGGCGACCGCCGCGTCGCGGTGGCGCCGGCGGACGTTCCACCGGAGACGGGGCTGCGCGACGCCGGTTTTCGCGAGGCGGAACCGGGCGCGCCGTTCACGTCGCCGGCCAAGGGGGCGTGGATCGATCCAGGGCCGGCCCCCGGGCAGTTCCAGGTCCGTCTCGCCGACGGCTCGCGCGTCACGTTCCGCTGGTACCGCTTCGTCGACCAGCCGACGTTCCAGCAGTACCGCTGGAGCAGCGACAAGAAGGCCGCCCTGCAGGCGTTCGTCGAGCAGATCCATCGCAGCTGGCCGATCGACCGCGACTACCTGCCGCCCCCGACGCAAGGTCGACTCGTCGAGCTCGACCCCGCCCTGCTGGTGACGCCGCCCAAGGGAATGGAAGTCGGCTACGTGCCGATCGTGACGCGGCAGGAACGCTAGCCAGACCGGCGTGCGGTCAGCGAAGGCCGGGCAGCGCGACCTCGACGCGCGCACCGTCCACGACCTCGACAACGGTCGCCACCGTCCGGTGGTCGTCGCGGCCGAGGTCGTACGCGTACAGTTCCCACCTGCCGGCCGGCATGTACGGGATGCGGAAGCGACCGTTGCGGTCGGTGAGCCACGGCTCGGTCATGGCGCCGCGGCCACGGACCATCATGCCTTTCGGCATCCGAAGCATCTTGCCGTACGAGCCGACCAGGCTCATGCCCGGCAGCGGCCGTCCCGTCGGGTCGGTCACCACACCGAAGGCTTCGCCCGCCTCCTCGAACACGAGCGGCTCGATGCGTGCCACCTGTCCGGCGACGATCTCGACCTTGCGTGTGCCGCGCGCGCTCGGCGTGTGCACGTGGACCGTGTGCAGGCCGTCCGGCAGTCCCGTGACCAGGACCCGGCCGCCGGCGTCGGTCGCACTCTCCACCGTTCCGCCGCCGGTCGCGATCAGGTCGATCTGCACACGCGCCGCGGCGAACGGAGCCCCGCTCGGCAGGTGCAAGGTGTCGCGGATCGTGCCGGCCGGCATCGCGGCGAGTGCCAGCACCTTGTCGGGATCGGCCTGGATGCGCTGCCAGCGCAGGCCATCGCGCGTGGTCTCCATCTGGGCGGCCACGAGAGTGTGGTCGGGCGAACGCACCGCGACGTGGCACAGCACGCCGGGCCGCGCCGGAACGTCGAGTTCGAACGTGCCGTCCGATGCCGTCATCGTGGGCGAGCCCGTGCGGGTGTCCTCGCGGCCGACGACGGCGATGTTCGCGAGCGGTTGGCCGAGCGCGTCGACCAGTCGACCACGCATCTTGGTGCTCGGTGCCGCGACGTCCGGCGGCACGGGCGACAGCGTGAACTCGAGCACGGGGTGCTTGTCGTCGCGCACCGGGATCGCGATCGGCATGCTGCGATGGCCAATGGCCCGCAGGCGCACTTCGCTGGGTATCGGCAGCGGCCACAGCAGGCCGTCGCCGTTGGCGTCACAGCGGACTTCGGCGACGGCGGTCGGCCAGCGCGTCGGGTGCTGGCTGTGCGGCACGTGCGTTTCGTAATACACGACCGCGTCGGTGCCAGGGGCCGCGCCGCGCACGACCACGCGCCGCGGTTCCAGCTTCGCGCCGGTGAAACGGGCATCGGCGGCGCCGTCGCGGTCGCGCTCGATGTCCAGTTCGAGCACGGGCACTCCTGGCGTGAACGCGCGCAGCAGCAACGGCCGCAGCGGTGCCGCGGGCAGCGACCACTTGCCCTTCGCGTCGGTGGTCGTCTCGGCGAACCAGTCGAACGGCGGGTCGAGGCGGTACCGCGTCGTCACCAGCACGGCGGCGTGCGCGGCCGGGGTGCCGTCGGCGAGACTCACGGTGCCGTGCAGTGGGTCGCCGTCTTCGAGCACCAGGGTCGCGGCGCGCACGAGGCCTTGCGCAACGATCGGCATGCGGCCGGGCACGAAGCGCTCGCCGCTGGCGTGCAGTTCGGCGATGTCGGACGGCAGGCGGTGCATCTGGAAGAAGCCGTCACCGTCGGCGATCGTGCGGCCGACCACGGTGCCGGCGCCGTCGGTCACGTGCACTTCGGCGGCGGGAACGCCTTCGTGCAGCACGTTCACGATGCGGCCGACGAGGCGTACGTCGCCCTTCGGCGGCGCCTTTGCCTGCGCCGCGACGGCGGCGGTCAGCATCGAAACGACGACGGCGAACGGGCGGATGCGGGCTCGGTTCGGCATGCGGGTCCTTCCTGGGTTGGTCGACGGTGGCTGTCCAGCCCGTTGCCGTCAAGTTCCATGGAGCCGGCCAGGGTATTCTGGATTCCCGATTCCCACCGGAAAGGGCCGGCACGGGGCCGAGACCAGGTTGCGCCTCGAGTGACTCGCGAGACAGGCATCGGGTCGGCGCAACACGTGCGCGGTGGCTACGCTTCGGCGCGCCTTTTTCCCGTCCCACCCGATCCTCGTCCGTGACCATGGCCATTCCGCGACTGCCGTTCGTCCTTCTGCTCGGCGCACTCCTGCTCTCCGCGTGTGCGACCCGCTCGATCTCCGACGCGGGCTTCCCGCACACGCCGGGCAATCGCAACGCCCTCTACCGTGGCGAGCTCAGCGACTTCGACGTCGTCGGCCGCTTCGCCGCCGCCAGCGATGCCGCCGCCGGGGTGGCTCTGCCGCCGCGCGCCCACGTGCTCGTGGTGCAATCCGGCGCCTTGTTCCCCGACGAAGTGATGCTGGCCGAGCTGGGCCGGCACTTCGAGGTCGCTGCTGCTTCCGGCGTGCCGCTGGCCGAAGGTTATGGCGAACGTGGCATGCTCGCCGCCGCGGCGCGCGGGGGATTCGACGCGGTCGTCGCCTACTGGGGCATGCTCGAGTCGCAGCAGGACAGTGATGCGTCGGCGTGGGTGCCGGTGGCGGGCCTGTTCTTCTCGTCGACGACGCAGAAGATGCGGTTGCGGCTGCGTGTCGTCGTCGGCGACGCCCGGACCGGCCAATGGCGCAGCTTGCTCACGGTGCCCAAGTCCGATGAACGCCGCACGTCGCTCGTCGGCAGCGAGGGCAGCGATCGCGACCAGGTCGAGCTGGTCAAGCGCGAGGGCTACGGCGCTGCCGCCGAAGCCGTGGCAGCGCTGGTCCGCCGCTGAGTTCGCGTCCTCGGCGAGGTCACGCCCGGCGGCGGGCGAACAGCGATCCGGCGAGCACGCCGCCGACGATCGTCAGCGGAATCCAGAAGCCGACCTGCGAGGCCAGCACTGCGACCAGCGACTCGGCGGCGTCGCGTTCCATGCCCATCGGACCGAACTTGGTGTAGTGGGTGTCCCAGCCGCGGTCCTTGGCGAGCAACGCGATGCCGACCACGGTTGCGCGAGCCGGGATCGCGTAGAGCAGCAGCAGCAGCGCGAGTCGAGGCCACGCGAAGAACATGGCGACCGCGCCGAGCGTCGTCACGCCGGCCATCGCCAGCACGGCCACGCGAAGCTGCGTCCACGTCGCCTCGCTGTGCGGGGCGCCGACCAAGGGACGCACCAGCACGAGGCCGGTGACGACCACCGCGAGCATCGCGACCAGCGGCCACGACCACGCACGGGCCACGCGCGGACCGGCATCGCCGCGGGCGAGTCGATGGCCCCAATAGCCGCCGAGCACGAAGATCAACCACGAGATGCCGAGCGGCAGGCCGCGGCCACCGGACGCGGTGGTGACCCAGCCCTGCACTTCGCTCAGGAGGCGAACGATGCTGAGGGCGAGGGTGACGAGCGAAGGCCACAGGAGGGGTCGGAACAAGCCCGGCGCCGTGGTGCGTGTGTCGTCCACTTTCGGAGCTTTTGGGTGTTGATTACCTTGCCGCCCAATGCGCGCAGTGAACGGGTTGTTTCCGATCATGGCGGTGGTGTCGACCGCGTGCTCGTCGATGGAGTGGCGACCGCGACCCACCGAGGAGGTCTGGCAGGGTCGTTCGCTGTGGTGTGCCGAGCAGGTCACCGTCGCCGCCGTCGACGGCGACACGGCCGAAGAAGGGGTCGCAGCCTGGGAACGCATCCGTGCCGCGTTCCTCGCCATCGGCGAGGCGCCGCCGCCGGCGCCTTTGTTCGTCGTGCTCGGGCCGGAGGAGCAGTTGCTGGCCACGGATCCGTCGCAGGCGATGAAGACCATCCGCGACTGGCACCTGCAGATCGTGGCCGACACCGCGACGCCGGGCGGCCCGAGCGGGGCGTCGCCGGATGCGTCGCCGGAGTTGCTCGCCGGCATGGTCCGGATCGTGCCCGCGGCCTTTCCGTTGGCCGCGCCCGAACTCGGCATGCCGCAGGCCTGGCAGCGCCTCGGCGGCTGGGGCATGGTGGTTCCGGCCGATGCGGCCATCGTCGCGGTCACCGACCAGATGCTCGACGAGGGCATGAAGAAGCAGGACATCGGCTTCGGCAAGCGGCTGCTGCTGGCGCCGTTCATGCCGTGGATCCGCGGCGCCATCCGCGACAAGTTCCGCGAGATGATCGTTCGGCAACTGGTCGATGCGGGCTGTTCGCCGCGTGTGCTCGGGCGGCCGTGTCCACCGACCACCAAGAGCGCGGTGCTCGAGCGACTCGGTCTGCCACCCACGATGCAGCCGATGCAGGCGCCGCCGGGAATGCCGCAGGACGTCGACGGCGTGCCGCGGCGCTAGCCCGGGATCGCGTAACGCTGCAGCACCGCGAGCGGCACGTATTCGAGCGTGCGCACGTTCGTCGACTCGAGCACGACGCGCGGTGCATGGCCCGCTTCCATCGCCTCGACCCAGCGCGCTGCGCACAGGCACCAGCGATCGCCGGCGCGAAGGCCGGGGAAGCCGAACTGCGGATGCGGCGTCGACAGGTCGTTGCCGGCGTCGGCCGAGAAGCGCAGGAAGTCCTCGGTGACTTCGGCGCACACGGTGTGCGCGCCGAGATCCGCCGACGTGGTGTTGCAGCAGCCGTCGCGGAAGAAGCCCGTCATTGGCTTCGTGCTGCACGGCACGAGGGTGGTGCCGAGTACGTTCTTCTGGTTCGAAGCCGGGGATGTCGCCTTCGTCATGTGTCGGGCGCGATGGTAGCCGCCCGGACGGGGGCGCGGCTACGGGCGCGGTCGCACCGTCGTGGTTTCCCCGGCGCGCGCGGTGAAGCGATCGAAGCGGAGCTGGCCGTCGGCGTGGCGGAAGGTGAAGACGTAGTCGCCGGCGGGCATCTGCAGGGGGCGGGTGAACGGCGCCTGCACCTGTTCGAGGCGGAGGTCGAGGTCGGGGCGCAGCACGTCGATTTCGAACGCGCGTTGGTCCTGGGGCGGCAGCGGCACGCCGGCAAGGTCGATCTGCACGAGGGCGTGGCGCGGCAGTTCGATGCGGCCGGCGTCGCAGGGCAGCTTGCCGTCGACCCAGAGGGCGTCGCGCACGACGCTGCCGGAGTGCGCGGTGCGCAGGTGCAGCGCGTAGTGGCCCGGCGGGATCTTGTCGCACGTCCACACCGGCGAGTTCTGCTTGCCGTTCCGCAGCAAGGTGCCGAGGCCGGTTTCGACGTCGAACAGGCACGCTTCGACCACGGGCGACGACGTCGCCGGATCGCCGACCGGTTCGAACTGCAGCGAACTGGTGTCTGGGGCGCAGGTCACCAGCACGTCGTTGGTGTCGGGCAGCACCGACGGCACACGACCGATCGGCAGGCGGTGCGGCAGGTCGGCGTCGAAGGCGACCAGCATGCCCGGGCCCGACGGCAGGTTGGCGAACGTGAACGAGCCGTCGTCGCCGCTGCGTTCGAGATCGGCCCACGTGCCGTCGAGCGAGCGCCATTGCACGTTGGTCTTCGGCCGCGGCCTGCCGTCGGTGGTGACCACACGGCCGCGCACGCATTGCCCGGTCTGGAGGTTGAGCGTGGCCGGCGTCGTGCCGGTGGTGACCGTTACCGGGGCGGTCGCGAGGCCGAGCGCGTTGCCGCCGGCGCGCAGCGTGAACGAACCGGGTGCCACCGACTCGAAGCGGAAGCGGCCCTGCTCGTCGGTCTGCACGCGCTGCAGCGGTTGCGGGTCGCTGCCGAGCAGCGCCACCTGCACGTTCTTCGCCGGTTTGCCGGTGGCGTCGAACACGTTGCCGGCGACCGTGGTCGGCGGCGGCGCTGCGGTTGCGGTCGTGACTTCCAGGGGGAGGATCCGGCTGCCCAATTCGAGCCGCAGGCCGCTGGCAAGGCTGTGTATTGCGAACTCGGTTGCCGACGTCGCCTGGTCGACTGTCTCGGGCACCGCGGCTGCGGCGGCGTGCGCGAACACCGCGAACGGATGCAGGCCCGGCCGCATCGTGGCGTCGCTGTCGCCGTTCACGAAGAAGTTGCGCAGCATCGGTATTTCGGACAGCACGGGAACGCCCGTGCGCGTGGTCGGCGTTTCCGTCGCCAGCACCGAGATCGTGCCGTCACTTCCGGCTTTGCTGCTGATGGCGACGCGCACGGGATTGCCGCCGCTGCCACGGCCGAGCAGGGTGCAGCGGGTCGTCGCGCCATGCTGCAGTTGCACGCGGCGCAGTTGCCCGAACGGTTCTTGCAGCTCGACGGCGAGGTCGCGCTGTCGGCCGTTCCAGGTGAGCAGGGCATGGCCATCGGGCCCGGTCGCGACCTGGACGCGATTGCGCGAGCATCCCGTGGGTGACAACTCGAGCACGTGCCCGGCGACCGGCAGCCCGCTCGAGTCGACGACGAACACGTCGAGCGAGAAGGTGAACGGGTGCGCGAGCCAGGCATCGTCCGCTGGCGTGGCCGAGGTGGCGATCCGTACGTTGGCATCGGTCGCGCCGGCTGCGCCTTCGGCGGCGGTGGACGAGCTCATGCCATCGGGCTGGGGAGCAGGCGTCGTCGGTGCGGGGGCAGGCGTGGGGTCGCCGCCGAGGCCGTGTACGCACAAGCCGACGGCGGCGACCGCGGCGGCGGCGAGAAGGACTTTGGGGGTCGTGCTCACGAGAAGGGGGGCGAGGGGCAGGGCGAGGAGCGGTGTGGCGAGCGGCAGCCCGAACGCGAAGGTGAGCCCGGCGCGCCAGCGGTCGCGGCCGTTGCAGCGGGCGTCGAGCCGGAGGCGCAGCATGGCGAGGCCGCGGGCCAGCCGGCTCTTCACGGTGGCGACGTTGGCGCCGGTGCGGCGCGCGATCGCGCGCGGCGGCAGGTCCTCGCAGTCGCGCAGGAAGATCACGGTCTGGTACGGCTCGTCGAGGGCCAGCACGGCGTGCGTGACCGCCTGCAGCATCTCGCGGCGAGCGAGCACGTCGTCGGTCGCGGGGGCGTCGGCGCGGGTGGGGAGCGCGGCGACCCGCTGCTGCTGCCGACGTTCGCGGCGCAGCCATTGCCGGGCGAAGTTGACGAGCGTGCGCTGCAGCCAACCGCCGACCGGTCCGGATTGCAGCCGATCGCGGTGCACCACCGCCTGGTGCAGCGTCGCCTGCGTCACGTCGTCCGCGGCGTGCGGGTCGCGCAGCAGGTCGCGCGCCAGCCCGCGCAAGGCGGTGGCGTGGCGCTGCAGTTCGTGCGTGAGGTCGGGGTCCATCGCGGCGTGACGACTGTATCCATGCCGCCGGACGCGGATCGGTGGCAGGAACGTCGCGATTTTCCGGCCGACGACTGCTTCGGCGGCGGCGCAGGCGTGGGTTCACAATCCGCTGGCAACATGTATCCGCTGGCGGGTTGCGTGCCCCGGTGGCGCTGTGTTCGCGCAGTCGCAAGCGGGTCCGGCGGGTGCCGGAAGGCAGGATCGGGCCGAATGCGCCGACCTTGCGGGCCCGCTACGTCGAGTTTGGTAGGCAGCACTCAAGGTGCCTGGTAAACTAGACGATTCCGAAAGTGCCTACCTGACTCGACGCATGGACCCGAACCTGCTGCTGGAGGTCGCCGCCGACTGGAGCCATTGGACCAAGGCGCCGACGGCAACCGTCGCGCGCACCGTGGACCTGCCGCGGGAACTGCGTCCAGGCCTCGCGTTGGCCATCCAGGGGGTGCGACACTCCGGCAAGTCGACGCTGCTGTCGCAACTGATGCAGCGTTACAAGCTCGACCGTCGGCGCTGCATGTTCGTCAACTTCGAGGATCCGCGACTGCTGGAGGAGCTCGACCACAAGACCCTGCAAGCCCTGGTGGACGTGTTCGAGAAGGAGCGCGGTCCGGGCTGCACGTGGTTCTTCGACGAGATCCAGCGAGTCGATGGCTGGCAGCGCTGGCTGCGCACCCAGCTCGACCGGCCGCGCGACCGACGCTTCGTCATCACCGGTTCGAACTCGGCCCTGCTGTCGGGCGAGCTGGGCTCGAGCCTGACCGGCCGACACCATCTCGTCGAGCTGTTCCCGTTCGACTTCGACGAGTTTCGGAAGGCTCGGCCCGGGGGTTCCCTGAATGACTATCTGCACAGCGGCGGCTTTCCGGCCGCCGTGGCCAGTCCGGATGGTGACCGCCTGCTGATGGGCTACTTCAACGACAACGTCGAACGCGACATGCGCGAGCGCGTCGGTGCACGGTCGACGCTGCCGCTGCGCCAGCTGGTGCAGATGCTGTACGAATCCGCCGGTTCCGAACTGAGCGCTCGACGCATCGCGACCGCGATCGGCGTGACCGACGACACGACGGCGCTCTACCTCGAAGCGGCCGAGGCGGCCTACCTCGCGTTTGCGTGCCCGTACTTCGCGTGGTCGGCACGCCAGCGGTCGACCCGCAATCGCAAGTGGTACCCGATCGACCCCGGGCTGCGGCGATCGGCAGTCACCCGCACCGGCAGCGACCGCGGCAAACAACTCGAGTGCGCCGTGTTCCTGGCATTGAAGCGCCGCTATCGCGACGTGTTCCACTGGCGGAACGGCGGCGAGGTCGACTTCGTCGTGCTGCACGACGGCAAGCCACTGCCGATCCAGGTCACCTGGGACCGGCCGTTGGAACGACACGGCAAGGCGATCGATGCGTTCCACAAGGCCCATCGCGACGCCCATGAAGCGGTGTTCGTCACCGCCGCGTCGTTCGCGGCGGGCATGCCGGAACTCCCCGACGTGCGCGGTCGATAGGCGGCGTGATTCCGCGACGGCGGGCTACTTCGGGGGTGGCGCGTCGAGCGCGGCCAGCGGGAACGTCGGCGAGGCCACGTGTTCGCGGTCGAGCAGGGCCTGCAGTTCGCGCACCTTGTCCGCCTTCGCCGCGGCGAGGTCGTTCGCTTCCTTCGGATCGGCGACGAGGTCGTAGAGCTCGGTGGCCGCCTGCTTCGGTTTCTGCAGCTGGCGTCGTACCAGCTTGAGGTCACCGACCCAGACCGCCTGCCAACCGCCGTAGCCGGCGAACTCGCGGTAGAGGAACGGCCGCGCCGGCTGCTGTTCGCCGCGCAAGGTCGGCAGCAGGCTGATGCCGTCGCTGCGCGCGGGGGCGTTGGCCCCGCACGCTTCGGCCAACGTCGGCATCCAGTCCTCGAAGCCGCTGACGCGCGCGCTGGTCGAGCCCGGGGCGATGACGCCGGGCCAGCGCACGATCGCCGGCACGCGGATGCCGCCTTCGTACATCGAACCCTTGCGCCCGCGCAGCTCGCCGCACGACGCGAAGAAGTCGACGTCGGTGCCACCGACCGGACTGTGGGTCGCACCGTTGTCGGACGTGAACACGAACAGCGTGTTGGCGGAGAGTCCCTTCGCGTCGAGCACGGCGACCAGCTGGCCGACTTCGCGGTCGAGCCGCGTGATCATCGCCGCGTAGGCCGCGCGCGGCGTCGGGTGCGGCGTGTAGCCGTTGCCGCCGAGGTACGGCTTCTCGTCGAACTTGCCGCGGTACGCCGCGAGGTCCAGGTCCGGAACGTGCAGGGCGAGGTGCGGCAGCGTCGACGGGTAGTAGAGGAAGAACGGCCGCGCCGCGTTCGCTTCGACGAAGGCGATCGCCGCCGCGGCGATGCGATCGGGTGCGTAGTCGGTGCCGACGAAGCGGGCATAGGACTTCGGGTCGTTGCCGTCCGCGCCGTCGTGCAGCTTGCCGCTGCCCGGCACCGGCGGCTGGTTCTGCAGTTCGATGCGCTTCTGGTCGTCGTACAGGAATGCGGGCCAATAGCTGTGCGCGTGGCGCTGGCAGTTGTAGCCGAAGAACCGGGTGAAGCCGCGCGCGAGCGGGTCGCCGCTGCTGCCGAACGGACCGAGGCCCCACTTGCCGAAGGCGCCGGTCGTGTAGCCGGCGTCGCGCAGCACCGCCGCGAGCACGGGCTCGTCGGCAGGCAACGGCCACTGCCCTTCCGGTTGGGCTTCCTTGTTGTCGCGAACCGCGGCGTGGCCCGGGTGTTTGCCGGTCATCAGCACGCAGCGCGACGGCGCACACACCGGCGAGCCCGAGTAGTGCCGCGTGAGCCGCATGCCCTGCGCGGCGAGGCGGTCGAGATGCGGCGTCGCGATCTTCTCCTGGCCAAAGCAGCCGAGTTCGCGGTAGCCGAGGTCGTCGGCGAGCACGAACACCACGTTGGGCCTGGCCGTGGTGGGCCTGGCGGCGGGGCCGTCCTGGGCGAAGGCGAACGTGGTGGCGAAGGCGAGCGGCAACAGGGCGGTGGCACGGGCCATGGACCGCAGGCTACCGCGGGGTCTCGCCGCGCGACATCGCCGCTGCAGGGGCAGGGCGATCGTGTCGATTCTCGGGCATGCGCTGGTTCATCCGTGCGTTCGTCGGGGGCATCGCGCTTGCGGCGTGTGGTCTTCCTGGTCCCGACCGGGCCCATGTCGACGTGCTGTTCGGCCTCGACGGCAATCGCCTCGTGCCGGCGGCTTCGACCGCGGCGCAACGCGAACTCGGGCGGTTGTTGTTCGGGACGCCGTCGGGCGGCAGCTCTTGTGCCCAGTGCCATCCGCGGTCGCAGCTCGGCCAGGACGGCCGCGTGCACGGTCGCGACACACCTGCTCTCGCCGACGTGACGCGGCAGGTGTTGTTCGGGCGCGATGGCCGCGAACGCGACCTGTCGGCGTTCGTGCAGCGCGAGTTCGCGCAGCGGCTCGGACTCGCCGACGATGTGGCGGTGGCGGCGTGGGTCGCGCAGAACCCGCCGTTGCAAGCGGCGTTCGCGGCGGCGGGAAGCGGGCCTTCGCTCGCCGCGGCGGCGCAGGCGGTCGGCGCGCATCTGGCGACCTGGCGCACGGAGTCGCGGTGGGATCGCTACGTCGACGGTGACGACGAAGCGCTGTCGCGACTCGAAGGCCATGGCCTCGCGAAGTTCGTCGAGGTCGGTTGTGCGGCCTGCCATGGCGGCCGCAGCCTGGGCGGCGTGTCGGCGCATGTGCTCGGAGCCGCGGTGCCGTTCCCGTCCACCGATCCTGGCCGCGAACTCGCCACCGGCGAGGCCTCGGACCGCAACGTGTGGAAGGCGCCGATGCTGCGCCACGCCGCGGGCACCGGGCCGTGGCTGCACGACGGCTCGGTCGCTTCGCTCGAGCAGGCCGTGCGGCTGATGGGCAAGCACGAGCTCGGCAAGGAACTCGACGACGCGGAGGTCGCGGCGATCGCCGCGTTCCTGCGGGCCGTCGCCGATGCGGAACCAACCACGCACGCCGCCGCCGCCGTTCTGCAACCCGGAGTCCAACATGGTCGGTGAGTTCGTTCCTCCTGCAGTTCCTGCGTCTTCGTGTGCGTCCGCGGTCGCGCCCGATCCTGCACTTCCAGCTCCTCGGCCGCGGCGACGGATCGGCCCGTGGGCCGCCGCGATCATCGTGACCATGGCCGGTGCGGCCGGCTTGATCGTGCCGAACGTCTTGAGCGCCAACCTCAACCGCAACGAGAGTGCGGCGATCGCTGCGCTGAAGAACATCAGCAGCGGGCAATCGCAGATGCAGGCGAGCGGGCTCATCGACGAGAACGGCAACGGCGCCGGTGAGTACGGCTTCTTCGCCGAGATGGCGGGGGCGGTGCCTTCGCGCGGCGGGCGGGTGTGTTCGCCGCCGGTGCTGAGTCCTCGCTTCGGTCGCCTCGATGGCGGGCGGGTGCACACCGGTGGCTACGTGTTCCAGATGTTCCTGCGCGGACCCGACGGCACGTGGGTCGCGGAAGCCGCGAACGGCGGCGCTGCGAGCGTCGCCGTCGACGCGAGCCGGGCCGAGCTCGAATGGCTGTGCTACGCGTGGCCGGAGAGCCGCGACTGGAGTGGCAAGCGCGCGTTCCTGATGACCCAGGGCGGTGACGTGCTGGCATCCAATCTCAGCGCGCGGGCCTACGGCGGCGAGGTCGGGCCCGAGCCGGGTGTGGCCGGCTTCCGCGTCGGTGGCTCCGAGGGTGCGATCGCTGCCAACGAGATCGACGCGTTCGGCAACATGTGGGTCGTCGTTTGATGATGCTCGATGCGGTCGCGTGACGACCGCCGCAACGATCGGTGGTTGCAGCACCGTGCACCCGAGAGGCGGCGAACTCCGGTTCGCTGGAGCATGCGCCGTCATGCACGCCGTGTAGACTCACGGGCATTGCCATGTTGTTGCCGACGCCTCCCGACAAACTTGTGGACCAGGCCGGTCGCCCGTACTTCCTCTGGGACTGCGACATGACCCTGGCCGAGTTCACTCGCCGCCTCGCCGAAGAGAATGACGAAGGCCGGGCGTATCTGGTCGGCAAGCTCATGCGGCAGGCCAAGCCCGACGACGTGTTCACGTTTGTGCGTGTCGACGACATCGTGGCGCTGTGGCCCAAACTTCGCCGCTACTTGGGCCGGTCGGCTCCGTTCTGGGGGTGGTTGCTTGGCCGCTGGGGATGCGATGTCGAAGCGGCTTAGCGACCTGCAGGCGCGGGTTCTCGAGGTGCTTGCCGGCATTGAGCCCGCCTGGACGCTGACCGGTGGGGCTGCCCTTGCCGGGTTTCATCTTGGCCACCGAACGACTCGTGACCTCGATCGGTTCTGGCATGGTCTGGACTCGATCGAAGACGTTCGAGGTGAAGTCGTGCGACGGCTCGTCGCCGGTGGGTTGGAGGTGACGGTGTTGCGGACGGCAACTGGGTTCGGTTCGTTGCAGGTGCGTGGCTCCGAGCAGGCGGTTGTCGTCGATCTGGTCGCAGATCCAGTTGCAACGGTCGAGCAACCAAGACAGCACCCGATCCGCAATGCCACGATCGCGGTCGACACCAAGCACGAGATCTTGGTCAACAAGCTGTGCGCCTTGCTGCATCGTTCCGAAGTGCGCGACCTGGTGGACATTGCCGCGCTGGTGGATGCGGGCGGCGATCTGGAGCGAGCGCTTGCGGACGCGCCGCGCAAGGATGGTGGGTTCTCGGCTCTGACGTTGGGGTGGAGCCTCAGCGGCTGGCGGATTGCCGATGCCGTGCGCGCAACGGGAGTGGCGGTCGACGTCGCTGAATTGGAGAGGTTCCGGGAGCGATTGCTCGCCAAGGCTGCTGGCGACAAGCCGTAGTGCGAAGGACGATCGACCAAGGGTGGTCGAGCCGGAGTTCGCCGGCCACCATGCCTGGCATGACGACGTTCGACTGGAGCGAAGCGAAGCCGTTGCTGGCGGCGACGCCGGGGTTGTTGGTGGCGTGGCTACGCGACTTGCCCGCCGCCTGGCTCGATGCCGACGAAGGCGACGGCACGTGGAACGTGCGCACCGTCGTCGGCCATCTCATCGAAGGCGAACTGCACGACTGGCTGCCGCGCGTGCGGCACGTGCTGCAGCACGGCGACGCGATGCCGTTCCCGCCGTTCGACCGCTTCTCGCAGTTGCGGCGCGAGCCGCGGTCGCTGGCGCAGATGCTGGCCGAGTTCGCCGATCTGCGCGCGCGCAGCCTCGCCGAGTTCGAAGCGCTGCGCGTCGGACCCGCGGACTTCGCCCGGACCGCGCGGCATCCGGAGTTCGGCGTCGTCACGTTGGGCCAGCACCTGGCGACGTGGGTCGTGCACGACCAGACGCACGTGACGCAGATCGCGCGGGTGATGGCGAGGCGCTACGCCGCGGCGGTCGGACCTTGGCGTGCCTACCTGCGGGTGTTGCGCGACGGGTGAACGGCCGCCGGTTCAGGCGAGCAGGCCGCGCACGACCTTGCCGTGCACGTCGGTGAGCCGGTAGTCGCGGCCCTGGAAGCGCCACACGAGCTTCTCGTGGTCGAAGCCGAGCAGGTGCAGCATCGTCGCGTGCAGGTCGTGCACGTGCACTGCACCGTCGACGACGTTGTAGCCGAACTCGTCGGTGCTCCCGTGCACGTGGCCTTTGCGCACGCCGCCGCCGGCGAGCCACATCGAGAAGCAGCGCGGGTGGTGGTCGCGGCCGTAGTTCGCCGGCTCGAGCCGGCCCTGGCAGTAAGCCGTGCGCCCGAACTCGCCGCCCCACACCACCAGCGTGTCGTCGAGCAGGCCGCGTCGTTCCAGGTCGGTGACCAGAGCCGCACTCGCCTGGTCGGTCTGCCTGCACTGCCGCGTCAGGTCGCCCGGCAGGTTGCCGTGCTGGTCCCAGCCTTGATGGAACAGCTGCACGAAGCGCACCCCACGTTCGAGCAGCCGCCGCGCCAGCAGGCAGTTGGCCGCGTAGCTGCCGGCGTCGCGCGCGCCTTCGCCGTAGAGCCGGAACACTTCGTCGGGTTCGCTGCGCAGATCGGC
>JAEUHV010000085.1 GCA_016794485.1 Planctomycetota bacterium | reverse complement strand
GGTGGTGGCCGCGATCCAGGGCCACAAGGCGGGCAGGGTTGCGGGTTCTGTCGTGGTGGCGGGGAGCGGCGCTGCCGGCTCGGGCCGCGGCTCCGGCGCGGACGCGGCGCCGAGCGTGGCGGCAGGTGCGCGGTGCCCACGTTCGGCCGCGGGCGTCGGGTCGAACACTTCGAAGCCGCGGCCCGCGAACGGAACCTCGACCCACGCGTGTGCGTGTTCGGAGGTGTAGCGGCGCGTGCCGGGTTCGGTCGGTTCGGGTTCGCCGCCGTGCACGCCGACGGCGATGCGGCACGGGATGCCGCGCAGGCGCAGCAACATCGCCGCTGCCGACGCGAAGTGCATGCAGTAGCCGTGGCGGTCGGTCGTGGCGAACAGGAAGTTCTCGAGTGCGTTCGCGAACGGCCCGCTCGGCTCCCGCCGGTCGTAGCGGCAGTGCTGCTGCAGCCCCGCTTCGATGCGTTCCATCGCGGCCAACGGCGTCCTGGGCACCTGCCACGCATCGAGCAGTTCGTTCCAGCGGCCGCGGTCGAGTTCCGGTGGCAGTTCCAGCAGCGCCTCGTCGAAGGGCTCGGGGCGCGCGTCGGCGGACAACGGGCCGAGCACGCGTGTCGTCACGTGGTAGCGGAGGGGGCCTTTCCCGTCGGGTTGCCGGACCCAGGCGCGGTCGGGATCGACCGCGAGCCCGGTGCAGCCGGCGACCACGACCGTGTGCGGCGGCACGAACACGAGGTCGCGCGCCGCGGCGGTGCGCTCGAGGTCCCAGCGTCGGCTGCGTTCGCCGGAACGCCGTTCGCCCAGCGTCGCGACGTCGCCGACGACGCGGCGGGGCGCCAGGGGACCGGTCTGCCACTGGCCGAGTCCCGCGCGCGCGAAGTGCGCCGACCGCAGGTAGAGGTTGCCGGGCACGCTGTCGCCGGCGAAACCGCGCGCCCGCGCCAGCACGGTTCCGTCGGCGGGGGCGAGCTCGCGCCCGCCGGCGCCGGCTGCACCGAGATCGAACGAATCGTCGAGGCCGATGGCGCGTTCGCTGCTGCCTGCGCCGCCTGCACCACCGCGCGCGTTCGCGCTGCCGGAGAACCCTCGACCCGGCGACGGCAGCCACGCCAGGGCCTGTTCGACGACGACGGTCGCGCACAACGCGCCGAGCACCAGTGCGAGTTCGGGCCGCATGCAGGGGGCGCGCGGACCGTTGGCTTGCGCGGGTGCTCCGTGGTTCTCGCGCACCGCGAGCCGTTCGGCGGCTCGCATCGCCACCGTGGTCGCCGCCACCCACGCGAGCAGCAGCGGCAAGTGCACGCCGTCCAGGATCGTGCCGATGAGCAGCACGCAGAATCCGAGGAACAGGGCCAGCGGGCGGTCGACGGGTTGGTTGCGGGCGGCGGCGAAGCCGAGCGGCGGCAGGATCGTGCACGCGAGCGCGGCTGGCTGCGTCAACGGACCGATCGTCGCGAGCGCGGCCCAGCACGCTGCGGCCTGCATGGCGAGGGCCACGAGCGCGCGCACCAGGCCCTGGCCGAACCAGCGGCCGTACCGGCCGAGCACCGCGCCCGGCAAGGCGAATGCGGCGAGCCATTCCGGTGGCAGCACGTCGCCGGGCAGGTTGGCGAGGGCCAGCGCCGATGCGGTCGCGAGCGCCACTTCGGCGACGCGCACCGCCCCGCGGTCGGGGAACGGCCGCGAACTCATGCATCACCTCGCAGCACGATCGGGGCGAAACCCGGTACGGCGCGTTCGGCGGCATCGTCGTGCGAACCGGCCACGATCCAATAGCACACCGTCAGCGACGAGGCCGACGCGAGCTCGCCGGCGACCAGTGGGCGGAAGGCCGCGGGGGTCGCCGCGGCGAGGCGCGTCATCGCTTCGTTCTCGCGCGCCGGCCCTTGGACCAGGACTCCGGTCGTCGTGTCGCCGAGGAGCAACAACTGGGCTACGGCGCCCTGGTGCTGCAGGCGCTGCAGCAAGGTGGCGGCCGCCGACATGCCCCACTCGAACGCGCGGGTGCCGCGGTCGAGGGCACTCCCGGGCGGCCGCCGCAGGTCGACGACGAGCCCCACGGTGCGCGGGGTGCGGCCGTGCGCGATGCGTTGCACCAGCACGCCGAGTGCGGCGCTGCGCCGGGCGTGCACGCCGCGCGCGTCGTCGTCGGGGCGATGCTCACGCAGCGAGTGGAACTCGGGCCCGGCCAGTTCGGTGCGGTCGCGCGGAGCCACGTCGGCATCGGTCTGCGGCGCGAGCGTCGGCGTGCGCAGGGGGATGCGCGCCGGCTCGGTCACGAGTTCGGCCGCGACCTGCACCGAAGTGCGCGCCAGGAACAGGCCCAGCGGCCAGTGCGTCGCCAGCAGGAACACCCGTTCGGCCTGCACGCCGCGCTGCAGCGACCGTTGCCGGACCGCGACCCGGGTCGTCCCCGCGGCCACCAGGTCGGGCAGCAGCACCGCACTTTGCGCGCGCATCGTGCGTGGTTCGTGCAGCAGCACTTCGCGCAGCGCGCGTGGACCCGGGGCCTGCACCAGCAGCATTTCGACGAACGCGACCCCGGCCGGCGTTCGGCGCGGACCGACCCGAAGCCGGAGGTGTGCCAGGTGGCGCGGCTTGGCGACGAAATCGACCAGCAGCGGTGCCGCCAGCAGGGCCGCGGCGAGGCGCGCGTCGGCGTCGCCGGCGAACCACGCCGCGGCCGCTGCCAGCGCCGCGAGCCAGGCCAGCACCCGCCCGCGCAGGCTGAGTTCCAACCGCACGCGGTTCGTCATTCGGGCAGCGGGGTCTCGGCCAGGATCTGCTGCAGCACCACCTCCGCGTCGTCGCCGCCGCGCAGCAGCACGCGATGGCCCCACGCCGGTACCAGCAGCGCGTGCACGTCGTCGGGCACCACGAAGTCGCGGCCGTGCACGAACGCGCGCGTCCGGCAGGCCCGATGCAGCGCCTGCGCGCCGCGGGTCGACACGCCTTGCAGGATCTCGCCGTGGCTGCGCGTGCGGTTCGCGAGTTCGACCACGAACGCGACGAGTTCGCGCGTGCAGCGCACGCGTTCGATCGAAGCACGGGCCTGTAGCAGGTCGTCGCGCGTCGCCACCGGCTGCAGGTCGTCGACGGCGCGATGGCCGTCTTCGCGCGCGACGACTTCGATCTCGTGCTCGGGATCGAGATGGCCCAGGTGCACGCGCAGCAGGAAGCGGTCGAGCTGGTTCTCGGGCAGCGGGTAGGTGCCGGCGGCGCTGCCGGGATTCTGCGTCGCGACGACGAAGAACGGATCGGGCAGCGGGTGCGTGGTGCGGTCGATGGTCACGCGCCGTTCGGCCATGCACTCGAGCAGGGCCGATTGCGTGCGCGGCGGCGTGCGGTTGAGTTCGTCGGCGAGCAGCACCGACGTGAACACCGGGCCGGGGCGGAACGTCAGTTCGCCGGTCTTCGGCTGCAGCACGAGGCCGCCGACGACATCGCTCGGCAGCAGGTCCGCGGTGCATTGCAGCCGCTGGAACGGCAGCGCCAGCGCCTTGGCCAGGCTCTTCGCCAACAACGTCTTGCCGACGCCGGGGTGGTCTTCGATCAGGAGATGGCCCGACGCGAGCAGGGCGACGATGGCCAGTTCGATGGCGTCGTCCTTGCCCCGCAGGCAGCGGCCCACGGCGGTGGCGAGTTGGTGCGCGAGAGGGGACATCGGCAGCGGCGGGATGCTATCGCGCGACCCCAGGATCGCATGCCTTCGGCCTTTCCCGCCGGGCCGCGGCCCGGCTACGTTCGCCTCGTGAGCAAGTCCGCCGTCGTCGCCACGTTCCAGGCCAAGGGTCACCTGATCGACTCGGGTCTGCTCTCCGACGCCCTCGAAGCCGTGCAGGCCGCCGGTGCCACCTACCGGGTGCTGCGCCTCGACATCGGCAAGGCGCGGCACGACGAGAGCCAGCTCGAACTCGAGGTCACCGCCCCGAACAAGAAGTCGTTCGATCGCGTGCGCGCCGACCTGATGTCGCTCGGCCTGTCCGAGACCGACACGCAGGACGCGACGTTCGCCGAGGTCGACATCGAAGGCACCGCGCCCGAGGGCTTCTACTCGACCACCAACCTCGCCACCGAAGTGCGTGTCGACGGCCAGTGGCAGCCGGTGCAGAGCCAGCGCATGGACGCGACCGTGGTCGACGACGGCGGCATCTACCGCTGCGTCAAGCTGCGCGACCTGAAGAAGGGCCAGCGCCTCGTGGTCGGCTTCGCCGGCATCCGCGTGACGCCATTCACCACGCGCAAGCTGCAGGAGGGCAAGTTCGGGTTCATGCAGGGCGGCGTCAGTTCGGAACGTCGGCTCGAGGCGCAGGTCGAGGAAGTCGTGCGCGAATGGAAGCGGGTGCGCGCCGAAGGCCGGAAGGTGATCCTCGTCGCCGGGCCGGTCTGCGTGCACGTCGGGGCCGCACCGACGCTCGCCGCGATCCTGAAGGCCGGGCTCGTCGACGGCCTGCTCAGCGGCAATGCGCTCGCGGTGCACGACATCGAAGTGGCGCTCTACGGCACCAGCCTCGGGGTCGAACTCAGCCACGGCCGGCCGGCGGTGCACGGGCACATGCACCACATGCGCGCGATCAACACGATCCGGCGCTGCGGCAGCATCCAGGCCGCGGTCCAGAAGAAGGTGCTGAAGTCGGGGGTGATGCACGCCTGCGTGCAGGCGAAGGTGCCGTTCTGCCTCGCCGGTTCGATCCGCGACGACGGACCGCTGCCCGACACGCAGATGGACCTGATCCAGGCGCAGGCCGGTTACGCGCGCATCCTGGAGAACGCCGGGTTGGTGGTGATCCTGAGTTCGATGCTGCACGGCATCGGCACCGGCAACATGATCGCGGCCGACGTGCTGACGGTCTGCGTCGACATCCATCCGGCGGTGGTCAGCAAGCTCGCCGACCGCGGTTCGGCGCAGAGCCAGGGCATCGTCACCGACGTCGGCGCGTTCCTCACCGTGCTCGCCGAGCAGCTCGGGGTGAAGCTGAAGGCCTGAGCGCTCCGTTCGCGGCGCGTGCCTGGGTCAGGCCGGGTGCTCCGCCACGGACAACAGGCCATGGCGCCGCCAGCCGATCGTCAGCAGCCAGGTGTGCGCGTCGGTGACCGGGCGAACGACTGCTTCGAGGCCGCGCACGACGATGGACTCGCGGAAGCCGTCGAACCACGGTGCGGACGTGTAGGTGTCGATCACCTGGGGAACGTTGACGGCGCGGCCTTCGGCGGCGTGCTTCTTGCCGTTGCCGAGCACGTAGCGCAGCGCGTTCCTGACTTCGCGGGGCGAGCGCAGGATGTGGTCGTGGTAGCGATCGGCGAAGACGCGGCCGCGGCGACTCCACAGCCGGTTGAGGGCGCGGGCGATGCGGACCAGCAGGCCCTGCACGCCGCGGGACAGTGTGGTGCGGCCGGTCGCCTCGACGACGAAGTGCAGGTGGTCGTTGAGCACGGCGTAGTGGATCAGCCGGAAGCCGTTGCGGTCGCAGCCCGCCGCGAACGCAGCCCGCAGGGTGGCATACGCGTCGCGCCGGCGCAGTGGCGGCAGGTGCTCGCGCAACTTCACCGTCACATGCGCCGGGAACCGCGCCGCCAAAGCGGCGCGGGTGTCGTGCGGAACCCCGGCGCGGTCGCCTTTGGGCTTTCGGCCCGCACCGGCCCGGTGCCCGCCGTGCGAATTGCGGAACGGCAGCAGGGGAGTGCCGGATGTCGCCATCTTGATTCCGCAATGATATACCCGACCGGCCAGGAATCAAGGGTTGCACGCGCGTTCCGCCTAATACCCCGGCTCCGGGGCCAACGCGACTCGCGTCGGGTGGCTCCGAGTGCCGATAGGCCGATGCGATGGGAACTTCGCTGCTGCCCTGCTTCGTTCCGCTGTGCCTGGCCCTCGCCGCCATCGCCCAGACGCCTGCACCGCTGCGGCCGTTGCCGGTGCAGCATCCCGAAGTGGTGCTCGCCAGTTCCGACGGCCCCCTCGACCCGCGCGAATGGGGGCTCGGCGACGGCGGCGTGCATCCGACCGAACGGACCGAGCTGCGCTTCACCGACGACGGCTGCATCACCCCGGGCGGCATCACCGTCGCGTGCCGTTCCGTCGGCGTGAAGATCGTGTTCCCGTCCGGGCGCGAACTGCTGCTCGCCCCCGACGGCGGCCTGCATCTGCGCAGTGGCGAAGCGTGCGGGCCGTTCGCGAGCGGGCTCGAGCTCTGGCTCGGCGACGGCAGCCGGGTGCGCATCACGCTGGCGCAAGCGCGCACCGACCGGGTGCGCGAGGTCGTCGTCGTGCACGGCGACCGCGCCTTGCAGCCGTGGCGCAAGGGCGAAGCGGCGACCGAAGTGGCGCGCACGACCGTCTGGTCCGGACAACGCCTCGCGTGTCTCGGCGACGGCGGCGACCTGTACCGGCCGATCGCGCTCGGGCCGATGGTCACGCTGGAACGTGAACTGGTCGCGGCCGAGCGCGCCGACAAGAACCCCGAACGGCGGCTCGTGCTGCTGCGCGACGCGTTGGTTGCGTCGCTCGCGACGATGCAGCGGCAGCACCGCGACGTGTCGGCCGACGTGCGGCACGCGGTGACGGCGGTGGCGGCCCTGGCCGACCGCGGCGACGTGGTGTTCCCTGCCGGTGCGTCGCTGGCGCGCGCCGAACGCGACGAACTGCGCTGGCTGCTGCGGGGCGGCTTCGAACTGGAGATCGAACTCGACGGGCTGCTGGCGCCGCGGCTCGGGCTGTATGCGGGGCAGGCGTCGGTGCCGATGATCGAGTGGACGCTGCGCGGCGACTCGGCGGCGTTCCTGGCCAATCCGCGCGACGACCAGCCGGAGAAGCGTTGGCACGGCAACGGGACGCGGTTGCCGAAGGTCGCGGTGGAGTTGCAGGCGCGCGAGCATCTGCACGAACGGGCGGCGGCGTTGCGGGTGCTGCAGCAGTTCGTTCGGCGGTGAGAGCGCGTCCGCTTGACGCGGCGTGGGGCTGTGCTCACATTGGGGCATGTTCATGTGCCCAAGGGGACTGGTCGGCGTCCTGTTCTCGTTCGCGGTCGTGGCCCAGGACGGTGGCAATGGCCTCCAGGTGAAGGCCGAGCCGCAGTGTGTCGTCGCCAATGGCCTGCTCGGCGTTTGGCAGGCGGATACCACATTGGCCGAACGGCTGGGAAGCAAGGCGGGCCGGACCCGGCTCGAGTTCCGCGACGATGCCACCGTGTTGGCGAAGATCCCCGCTCCGATCGCGAAGAAGCTCGCAGAGCTGCCGATCCTGCTGGCGGGCAACATGAAGCAGGACGAGACCGAGCACGTGTTCCTGCTCACGTTGATTTCCGGCAACCCGACCGTCGTCTGGTTCCGCGAACGCGGTGGTGATCCCTGTGGCGACGCGGAGACGTGTAACGTGATGTTCGTGCGTGCCGAGACGAAGCACGCCGACCTGTTGTTCGTCGGTGGCGATCACGACAACCAGGCGTTCGTGGCCTACGCGCGCGCTGGCAAGCCGGTCGAGAAGTTGGAGCCGGGCGCTGCGGTGACCGCGATGGCGGCCTTGATCCGTTCCGGGCGCGTCCGTGAGTTCGTCGAGAACTGCGTCGCGCCGGAGGAGCTCTCGGCCCTGAAGGAACAAGGCAAGACCGTGGACAAGCTGGTCGAACGTTTCGAGGGCGAGCGTGGCAAGCAGTTGGTCGAGGCGTTCGAGACGGTCGCCAAGCAGAAGCCGGAGCTCACCGATGACGGCAATACGGCGACGTGGAATGTGGGCGGTGGAGAGGGGCTCCCGAAGACGCTGCGCCTGCAGCGCATCGACGGTCGCTGGTTCCTACGCAACCGTTGAGGAAGTGCTTCGATCCGCCGCGGCAGATCTTTGCGCGGTGCAAGCCTCCCACTGCCACGCCCGGCCGGCCATACCAGCCGTTCTTGGATTGCTTGCAGGGTGCCAGCTTGGGCGCCCAACACGGCGCGGCAGCCGACGATTGCCCCGAGGGCGTCGCGTCTAAGCGTCAAGAACATGGAAAGACAACTCAACGCCATGGACAGAAATGACTGGGTATTCGTAGGGGTTCGTCTTCTTGGTGTGTTCCTGCTGGCGGAGGGCCTGGTTTCCTTGCCAATGCTCCTCGTTGGTGGACCAGTCTTCGGCGCCGCCGAAGCCCCGCTGGTCCTGGGGCCATTACTCCGCATCGCGGTAGGTGTCGCGCTTGCAGTTGCCACTGCGCGAATCTGCCGGTGGCTTGGCGAGCATGGTTCAGGGCAGTAGGCTGGCCGACAATCCCAAGTTTGCCGACGAGCCGTTGGGGCGCAACAAGCGTGGCAAGAGCCCTCGCAAGCGGTTCGTGTCTTGTGGGCAAAGACGTTGCGCGGATCATTCGATGATGGACCTGCATCGATCGACGGAGCGATGACTGACTCCAGTAGACAAGAGTGCGAGGCACCTCTCGACATCCCGATCGCGCGCCGCGCGTTCTATGGCCTCCAATGGGCCTGCTTCTGGTGCGGTGTGGGGTTCGTGGCAGGTGCTGCGTGGTTCGATGCACTACTGTATGGGGCAGGCATCGGGTTCATCGCCGGCTGGATGATGCGCGTCGGGATACTGCGGTACTTTTTGTGGAGGATCACATTCCGAGGCCTGCACTTGTGGAGGCATTTCGACTGGCGGCGGTTCTTGACCTAGTTGTATCTGCCGTTGAGCCGAGTAGGATCGCGGCCCAGTAATTGGAACCGACGAGTCACGCAGCGGCGCTCGCGGCCCGAAGCCAAAGACGTTGATCGGACGATGCGGTCTATCGCCCTCATGATCCTTGCGTGCGTTACTCCGGCGGCCGGTTGCGTCTATTCCTTGAATAGGGGGTAGTCGGACATGCCGTTTCCCGTGGAGGACCGGTGCGTCGAGTTGGCCGAGACGAAGCTGTCGGTGCGTTTCCCCGAGCCTCATCGTCGAGCTCTCCTGCGGCGCAACGGCGGCGTAGTCGAGGTGCGTCCGGGCGACTTCTGGGAGCTCTTTCCGGTCAAGGACGACAGCGACATTGTCAGGCTCAAACGAACGTGGGATGACATCGTGCGCCAGACGACGCTTGCGCGGGGATGGCGCGGCTTTCCGCCGGCAGCAATCGCGATCGGACACGATGGATGCGGCAACAAGCTCGTGCTCGTACCGGAAGGAATGGCTGAGCTTCGTTTGGCTGTGTGGGACCACGAGAATGGTCAACTTGACTTTGTTGAGAGCGACATCTTCGAAGAGTAGTGGTGTGGCATGCTCCGTTGGAGATGTCTGTGAATACTGGTTCCTGATGCAGCACGTCGTTGGCGTCCTTGGCATGCTGTGCATCCTTGGCGGGATCATGTACACGGCACTCTGTTTCTCGGGCCTGATTCCGTTGACAGGCCTGTACTTGGGGTCCGCCTTTATCGCGATGGGGTGCTTCCTTGTGAGGCGAGCCTTGCGTGCTCGGTAGACTGGTGCTCTGTTGAACGGTGTGTCAGCGGGCACAAGCTACTTTCTGTGATCCCCATCGCGGCTCTTATGGGTACCGGCTAGCGTTCGTTGCCTTCCACATGGCCTTACCCGGAGCCGTGCGGCTCGCCCTCCTCGGCGCTGCCTCCTGCGCGACCAACCCAGACCGCACGAACGCGCAGCCGAGCCCTCGCGCCATCACTCCGCCCGGACTCCTGCGGTTCGAGACCGTGCGGTCCATGCTCGAGGACAGCAAGGGCAACTATTGGTTTGGCAGCTGGAGCGAAGGCGTCTGCCGCTTCGACGGCGAGCACCTCACCTACTTCACCGTCGCCGACGGCCTCTCCGACAACCAGATCCGCTCGATCCACGAGGATGCGAACGGTGTCGTGTGGTTCGAGGGCGGCTTCGGCGTCAGCGGTTTCGACGGCGCGAAGATCGTCACTCCAACGACCAAGGACTACTCCGCGCGCAACGAATGGCAGCTGCGGCCGAACGCCCTGTGGTTCAAGGGAGACGGCGCAGTCGGACCGACCGAACGCGAAGCCCAGCCGGGCGTGTACCGCTTCGACGGCACCACCTTCACGTTCCAGGCCTTCCCGGTCGTGGTCGCCCCTTCGGCGATGGGGGCTTATGCGACCACGGGCATCGCCAAGGGCCAGAACGGCCGCATCTGGTTCGCGACCTACGCCGCCGTGTTCGGCTTCGACGGCGCGTCGTTCACGATCCTCGACGACGCCAGCCTCGGCCTCGACAGCACCACGGGCCAGCTCCACGTCCGCAGTGTCTACGAGGACCAAAAGGGCAGGCTGTGGATCGGCAACAACGGCATCGGCGTCCTCCTGCGCGAAGGCACGGCCGTGCGCCAATTCACCCAGGAGCAGGGGCTCGGCAAGATGGGTTCGCACGGCGGCCGCACCGTGCCCCTGCCCGGTGATGTCGCCGCGGGCTCTCCGTCGATGCACCGCGTGTTCTCGATCGGCGAGGACGCTACCGGCAACCTGTGGTTTGGCACCGTCGAGAGTGGTGCGTGGCGCTACGACGGCACGTCCGTGCAGCACTTCGGTGCCGCAGCGGGCCTCACGACTCCGGACGTGATGGGCATCTACCGGGACCGCAGCGGCACCCTGTGGCTTGCGGGCAAGGGCGTGTTCCGCTGGAACGGCGCCTCGTTCGACCGCGTCTTCTGACGCGCGCCTACTTCTTCTTCGTGCCGACCGCTTCGCGCGCCGCCGGCGAACGGTGTTCGCGCAGCGCGGCTTCGACCGCCGCGTCCTTCTTGTCCATGCGCAGCAACGCGTCGAGGGCCGAAGCGGTGCTGGTTGCACCGAGTGCCAGCAGCAGCGCCTTCTTGTCCTTTTGGTTCGCGGCCCGCGACAGCCGCGTGGTGATGCGTTCCGTGGCGTCTTCGCCGTGCAGCGCCCGCCCGATCCGCCCGACGGTCCGCGCGAACTCCGCGTCGTCGACCGGCCCGAGCGCCACGAGCAACGTGTCGAACACGCCCTCGAGCCGTTGTTCGCCGCACAGTTCGGCCAACGCCGTCTTGTGGGCGACGTCGTCGATTTCGCCGGTGGCGCGCGCCAGCAGCTGGCTCCATTGCAGCCCGCCGAGCTTGCTGCGCAGGTCGGGCCGTTCGGTCAGGTAGCGGGTCGCTTCGAGGCGCAGCACCGGGTCCTGGCCGAGTGCCGGCGCGCACAGCGTCGTCGCGGTGTCGGTCGGCGACGCCCCGGCTTCGGCCGCGGCCAGCACGGTCGCGAAGCGAACGGCCGGATCGGCCGCCGGTTCGGCGCCGACCAGCGGGTTGGCGCCGGCCCAGCCGACCATCTTGAAGTAGGGCCCGTTCGCGACGGGCAGCCCGAGCCGCGTCGCGGTCGCCGAGGCGTCCTGCAGGCAGTAGAGCCGCGACTGCCGCGGCGTCGGCCGCTGGTGCAGCGCGAGCTTCGGCCAGTCGAGCACCGTGATCGCGGTGGCGCCGGCAGCACCGCGCACCGTGTGCACGACCTGCAGCCGGTGCAGCGTGAGGTCGTCGTCGTGCGGCGTCTTGCCGACCTGGCGCGCGACCACGACGGCGTCGGCTTCGACGAGGCCCTGGCGCAGGTTCTGGGCGGGCAGCAGTGCCGCGGTGACGAACACGGACACGAACAGGAAGGGAGTGCGCATGTCAGTTGCCGTAGAGCACCTGCTCGCGCAGGTAGGCCAGGTTGAGGCTGTTGAACGCCGTCGCGGCGTTGGTCGCGGCGTTGTAGGACAACGACGGACTCATGATGTTGGTCGAGCCGGCCGGGAACAGGGCCGTGTTGCGGATGTGGCCGTCGCTCGAGCCGGGGAAGTTGGTGCTGTCGTTGCCGTAGAGCCCGGTCGGCATCGCGCCGTTCTGCACGAGGCCCATCGAGTGGCCGCATTCGTGGGCGGTGACCACGGCGATGAAGCGCGCGAAGTCGGCGATCGCCGTGTCGATCGCGTCGGCGCGCGAGTCGTTCAGCGTGTCGGTGAGGCGGTCGTCGTCGTTCGCGTCGCCGCCGATGCCGGTGCCACCGAGCGACGGCGCGAACGGCGAATACGTCTGCCGGAACTGGCTGGTGCCGGGCGGCCCGAAGCCGGAGTCGACGATCGTGTGCAGGAAGATGCCGAGCCGCGTGCCGCCGAAGTCGGTCAGCGTGTCGTCGTTCTGCGTCGTGTTGTTCGGGTCGAAGATCGCGACGCCGAGCACGCCGGCGAGGTCGGAGGCGCCGGCGATCGCGATGCGCGAGAAGCCGAGGTTGGCGTACGGCACGCTGGAGCTGGAACCGAAGCTGCCACCCGGCTGCGTCAGCGTGAAGCCGACGTTGGTGCCGGAGTAGAAGGTCCCCAGCTCGTCGAGCAGGGCCTGCTTCCAGCGCGCCAGCACGACCTGGTTGCTGTCGAGGCCGTTCTGCACGTTCGCGATCGGCGACGCGACCGTGAAGCCGAGCACGCGCAGCACGTCTTCGCAGTCCGGGGTGCCGTTGGCGCCGGCGGTGACGTCGACGCTGACGCCGCCGGTGATGGCGCTCGTGCTGAACGACTCGATGTCGCGCGTGAAGTCGAGGAACCACACCTGCGACGCGTTGGCCGAGGTCTCGAACGGCTGCAGCGCCGCGGTGAACGCGCGCACGGTGCAAGGGAAGGTCAGCGTCGACGACGCCAGCCCGGAGACGTCGGCGACCAGCGCCGTGAAGGTCACCGCGCCGGCCGGGAACGTCATCGTCGCCGGCACGCGGTAGCTCGCCTCGGTGTTCGTCGCCGACAGCGTGGTCAGGAAGGGCACCAGGTTGGTGCCGGGCAGTTGCGCGCCGAGCGAAGTCGCCACCGTGACGTTCGCGGTGATCGTCGTCTGCGCGGTCGCGATGGCGCTGTTGTCCGAGTAGTCGAGGTCGAGCGTGAAGCCGTTGGCCGGGATCTGCAGCGTGCCGCCCGCGGCCCCGGTGCCGTTCAACGCGTCGTCGATCGCCGCGACCGTCAAGTTCGACAAGGTCGGGGCGACTCCGTCGCTGGTGCCGATCACCACGGCGGTGCCGGCGATGCCGAGCTGGCCGGTGCCGTCGGTGACCACGTCGTTGCCGGTGCCGCCGCCCGCCGTGCGCAGCGTGATGGTCGTGGCGCCGGGGGTGAACGTCACGCCACTGCCGAGAGTGACCACCAGGGTGTTCGAACTGAGCTGGCTCGGGGCCGCGGCCACGGTGCCGAGCGAGCCGCCGCCCGACAGGGTGACGTCGGCATCGGTCAGCAGGGCGCTGGCGACGACGTTCACCGCTTCGGAGAACGTCAGCACGAGGGTGTCGTTCGCGGCCGGAGTCGTGGTGGCGCCGACGAAGGCCGCGGTGACGAGCACCGGCGCGGCATTGCTGGTGCCACCGCCGCCACCGCCACCGCCGCCGCAGCTCGCCAAGGTCGCAGCGACGACGCAGGCGAGCAGGGGTGCGACGGGAAATCGCTCTTGCGAGGGGGATCTCGTTCCGATCATGGGGTATGTCGAAGTGGGCCTTGTGGGCAGCGCATCGCTACGTACAGGCCGGGGCAGCGGTGCCGCGGCGCGTCGGACCCGACGGCAAGCCGTTGGCGCGTCCGTGGCGCCAGCGCGGTGAACACGCCGTGGCAGCGGCCCGGGCCGCGCGTGCGAGCCGTCCGCAGCCGATCTGGCCACGTCCGCTCGGCATCGCGTGCCTTGGGCTCGCCGGTCTCGCCGCGCTCGATCCGATCGGTCCGATACCATCGCATGTTGCGGCTTCCTCATCGGCCGGGCCAGGGGCCTACTTGACTCCCCCTCGCGCCGCCGCGCTGGCCGGCGGCGGGGAAACGCCCGTCCTGTTCCGCTGGGTCCCCGGCGGCTGCAGCGGCCCGTTCGAGTGGGTCCTGCTCGACGCCAGCTACCACGAGGTGGCGCGGCACAACGTCGCCGATCGCACCGCGATGATCGCCCCGGACGCCGTGCACCGGCTGCTGCAAGGCGGCGGAACGTGGCACTGGTACGTGCTCGGCGACGGCCTTGGCCGCCCGGTCGCGAGCCGCCTGGAGACGATCCGGATTCTGTGAGCAGGAAGCGCCGTTGGCATCGTCTGACCGCCGCCGTCTGAGGACCTAACTCAACTCGCGGAAAGGGGATACCGAAAACAGGCCGGCGGGAACCACCTCTCCCGCATGCAACCGGGACACACAGCGGATGATGAAGCTCGCGGTCGGGGAAGTCGTACAGGGCTACCGGATCACTCGTTTCCTGGGCCGGGGCGGTTTCGCCTCGGTCTACCTCGCGCAGAACGAGCAGACCGGCAACAAAGTCGCCCTCAAGGTCGGCGCCGCCGCGGGCGGAGGCCGCCAGGTGACACGCCTGCTGGAAGTGACCTCGCGGCGCACGCCCGAGGGCATCAGTCCGGATGAACTGCCGGCCGAGGCGGTGTTCCTGGAGCCGACGGGTGTGCGCATCGACCTGTTCGACGAACAGGAGGTGCAGCAGCTGCTCAAGGCGGAGGGCGACCTGCTGGCCGGCTGCCAGCACGAGAACCTCGTCGCCATGCACGACCGCCTGTTCGTCGACGGCAACCAGGTGCTGGTGCTCGAGTACGTCCGCGGCAAGACGCTGCGCGAGAAGATCCGCAGCCTCGAGGGCATCCACCTCAACTGGTTCCTCGCGATCGTGCGGGCGCTCGTCGCGCTGCAGCAGGCCGGCACGATGCCGTACCACGGCGACCTCAAGCCCGAGAACATCGTCGTCAAGCCGAGCGGCAAGGTCGTCCTGCTCGACCCCGCCTTGCGCAACAGCGCGCGGCGCGTCGTCACCACGACGCCGCACTACAACCCGCTGTTGCTCGCCGACAGCAAGGCCGACGTGATGGCGATCGGCATCATGATCTACGAGATCCTGACCGGCACGCTGCCGTTCGACGAAGTCCCGTGGGAATACGCCGGCCGCCAGAGCGGTGGCGAGACCCAGCGGCTGTCGCTGAGCTACTTCTACAGCTACAGCCCGCCGCACGTGCTCAACCCGAAGACGCCCGAAGAGCTCGAGCGCATCGTCTACCGCTGCATCACGGTGCCCGGCTACGGGCTCGAAGAGCTGAAGACGGACCTCGAGACGTTCATCAGCAAGGCCTGAGTCGGGGCAGCGGGCCCGGCCCGAGCGTGGCCGGGTCGAGCCGAGCGGAGAACGGCGAAGCGATCGCAGTGCCGAGTTCCGGCTCAGGCCGCGAGCCAGGCGATCGCCGCGAGTGCCACGATCGCGAGGGCCGCGGCGATCAGCGCGACATTGGTGGCGCGGTTCTTCGCCACCGGCTTGCCGTCCGGCGCCGCTTGCTGCGGGTTGCGGGGGCCGACGATCGGCCCCTTCACCGCCGGCTGCGGCACGGTCTCGCGCCACGGGGTGTCCGGCACGGGGTCGGGCTCCGGGACCTCGCGGAACTTCGCCTCCTCGGCGAACGCGGTCTTGGTCGGCTGGACGAGCTGCTGCTCCTTCTTCGCGGCCTTCTCCTGCAGTTCGCGCAGCCGCCGTTCGGCGTAGGTCTCGCGCGGCGTCGAGGCCAGCTGCTTCGCGATCTCGCGGAGCTTCGGATCCTCGAAGGTGGTCTCGTTCTTCCAGTTCCCCTTCGTGGACGCGGCCTCGATCGACTTGCTCAGCTCGTCGTCGAACTCGTCCGTGATGTCGCCGTGCGTGCCCATCGTTGCGGATATCGGCAGTTCGCGAACCCCGGTTGAGACCGGTGCCAACGGGGATCCGCCCGGGCGGTCGGGGGGTGCCGGGCGGGTGGTTCCGGATTCCGGAGGGCTTCGCAGGCGGTTGGCTGGCGATCGTCGGCCTAGGAAGAAGGCCGGGGCGCTCGTTGAGCGGGAGGTCGGCGGGTGGGCCGTGAAGGCAGGTGCAGGATTAGGCCGTTCGGCTGGCGCGCGTCGCTGCAGGGGTGCTGCTGGTGGTCTTGGCCAGGTTGCGGCACTTTCGGGCGCGGTTAGGCTGCGCGCTTAGGCCGACCTGCCGGCTTTCGGCGGTTAGGCAGAATACGAGTTGGGCGCACCCCACGCTGGGTTCTTGAGTGAATGGAGATGCAGATGTCGGACTCGAAGGAAGATCGTGAGTTGGCTGCCATTCGGCAAGTGATCAGCGCCCTGTCGGACTTGGATCCGGAAGCGAGGTCCCGTGTCGTCAGCTACGCGTTTCAGCGGTTGGGCATCTCGTCCACAACTCTGGTGGCGAACACGCAGCCGTCCTTGATCTCTGGCTCAGAGGCTCAGATCGGCTCACAGCCGGCACAAGGCTCGCGGCAAGTCGATGTGCGCACGTTCGGCCAGAGCAAGAACCCGCGCAGCGCCAACGAACGCGTCGCCGTCGTCGCGTACTACTTGGCGGAGTTGGCACCGCAGGAAGATCGGAAGCCCTTGTTGTCTGCAGCCGACATAACGAAGTACTTCAAGCAGGCCGACTTTCCCCTCCCTGGGGCAGCTCGGATGACGCTGGTCAACGCTAAGAATGCAGGCTACATCGATGCTGCGGGCGAGCGAGGCATGTACCGACTCAACCCAGTCGGGCACAACCTAGTTGTCCATGGTCTTCCGGCAAGTACCGATGCGCCTGGATCTCCTCGCCGCCCTAGGGCACGGGCGTCGAAGACGCGCAAGAAGAGGGTCAAGCGGGCGGGCCGGTAGGTGGAGCCCCGATGACTGGGTCGTCGGAGCAGACCTGGGAAGCGTTTTGGCGCAGCCTTGACGCCTTG